>JAXKGH010000069.1:0-3160 GCA_036550475.1 Collinsella sp.
AACGGATTGCCCAGCGAGAGATCGCCACGGGCGGATATTAAACTGCAAAGACGAGCGTCGGGAAGACACGCCGAGGTCGCCGCGGACGGGTTGAAATAGGGAGAGGGCCTGACCCCATATCGTTGGGGCCAGGCCCGATTTTGCCTCTTGACAATGTCCTGCTCATATTAAAAGGAACGTCCCCAAGTGCCGCATCCGGGCCATGGCAACGCCGATGTTTTGGCAACGACAGCGAAAGCCCGCCAGAGCGAGCAAGGTGCCTTGAAACAAGACGGCATTGACCTTTTGGTCATGCCGCCGAAGTTGAAAGGCAGATTGCCGCTCTGGCGGGCTTGCAGCGTCGACCGATCCGCCGTTCGTTAGAACGGCGGAACCAACCCTACATGACCATAACGTAGCGCGATCCCACGTAGTACTGCTTACCCATCAAAACCGGCTCGTCATCGGGACCGGTAAAGCCGGCACGCAGGTTGAGCAGCGGATCGTGCGGAGCAATGCCCAGCTCGGCCGCCTGCTCGGCGTTAGCTCGAACGGCCTCGACCGTACGGTAGCCAACCGAGACAATCGGCGTTCCGCCAACACGCTCGACCTCGGCAAAAATCGACTTGTCCTCAAGATCGGCCGTTAAAAGCTCACGGTAGGCGTCAAACGGCACAAAGATGTTCTCCTCAAAGATGGGCTCGCCGTCGGCCGTACGCACGCGCTTGATGTGCAACAGCAGCGCGTCCTTCTGCAGGCCAAAGAACTCCATCTCGTTTTGACGTGCCGGCACAATCTGGCGATCGACCACATGTGCGCCCGCCTTCATGCCGTTGTCGGCACACAGCGCGGTAAACGTCTGCAGCGTCGAGGCGTGGAACTGGCGGTTGATGTGCGGCGTGGAAACAAAGGTGCCACGGCCCTGCTGCTTAACCAGGTAGCCATCGGAACACAGCTCCTCGACGGCGCGGCGCACCGTAATGCGGCTCACGTCGTACTGCTCGGCTAGCTCAAGCTCGGACGGAATACGCTCCTTGGGTGCATAAACACCTTTCTCGATCGCGTCCTTGATTTCGTCGTAAATCTGCTGGTAAAGCGGTGCATTTTTGGGCGCAGGCATATCTAATCACTCTTATCGGAATATCGAAATAACTAATACGTATATAACGTCTAGTTTCATGTTACCTCATATTGATAAAACGATACACCCTCCCTACCAAAAAGCGACAGCTTCTTTTTGGTAGGTTTTATCTGGGCAAACGAGAGCCTCCCGAAAGCAGCGAGGCTTTCGGGAGGCTCAAGCGGACAGGATTGCGCCAGGCCAGCAAAATGCCAAAACCCTACTTGCCGTCGTCCTGCTGCAGGCTGTCCTGCTCGCTGAGGCGCGCCTGCCTGCTGGCCATGCGTGCGGGCTTGTCGGGATCGGGAACGGCCGTGGGCATGGGCTCGTCGACATGACCGCCCCACCAGCCGCCCACAAAGTTGAGCGTGTGGAACACATTGATCACGGCGCCGGGATCAATGTCGCACACCAGCTTGATAATGTCCTGGCTCTCGTAGGTCGATACAACGGCGTGCAGCAGGTACATCTTTTCACGGCTGTATCCGCCGATGACCTCAGCGCAGCTAATGCCATGCTGAAAATGGTCAACATAGGCGGTCATGACCTCGTCCGCCTTACGCGTCGTGATCTGCAGCGTCACGCGGTCGTAGCGACGATAGAAGCTGTCGATGGTCTTGGTCGAAATAAACTGGAACACGATGGAGTACGCCGCCTTGTCCCAGCCAAACATAAAGCCAAAGATCGCTAGGATAAAGCAGTTAAAGCCAAAGATGACGCCCCAGATGGTCTTGCCCGTGTGGTTGGAAACCCACAGCGCGATAAAGTCGGTACCGCCGGTGGATGCGCCGGACTTAAGCGCGATGGCAGCGCCCAGACCCGAGACCACGCCGCCAAAAATGATGAGCATAATCTTGTCGCCCAAAAACGGTGCGAAGTGAAAGACGTTGAGGAACAGCGATGAGAGCACGACCTGCATCATCGAGAAGATGACAAAGCGCTTGCTAATGCCGCTCCAGCATAGGAGCGCCACGGGGATGTTGAGCGCGAGCATACCGAGCGAGATGTCGATGTGAACGCCGCCCAGCGAGGTAACGCGATCGAGCAGGACCGCGACGCCGGTAAGACCGCTCGGAAGCAGGTCGGCGGGCCGAATGAACGCCTGGATCAGGAATGTCTGGAGAACGGCGGAAATGGTGACCGCCACGGCGGTGATGGCGCGGCGGACGATGGTGAGGCGGCCGAGCACGAGCACGCGGTCCGCGAGCTGATCGATGGCGTTCGCCACGCAGGCTCCTTTCGAAGGCAGATGTAGTTGTGGGGTATGTCCGCGATTGTAGCATGGAGCGTGCGGGGGCGCTTCAATTCACCCTCTCTCGACAACCAAAGCGGAACCAGCAACCCCACGACCAAAGGCCCAAATTACAAGTGAGTAGACTTTACGCGACCTGCAGAGCACACCCAAAACCGCCACCCCTGTGACCTGCGGTTTTACTAGAGCAGATGCGCTTTGTGCTCGTCCTGCACCAAAAAGTCTACTCACTTAATCCGAATCGAAGCCAAACGGATCCAAATAGATGACAAATTAAGCCAATCAGCAGCAAAAGACGCGTGAATCAGTGCTTCTCGCGGCGGATTAACGCTACAAAGCGGCCAAAATTTCGGTCAGATTATCGATAACGGCATCGGCTCGCGATTGATCGAGGTTGACACCCTCGTGCGGACGCAGCGCCAGGACGCGGGCGCCGGAGCGCTTGCCAGCCTCGATGCCCAAAGGCGAGTCCTCGATAACCAGGCACTCGGCAGGCTCCACCCCCAGCGCCTCCATGGCACGCAAGTAGATCTCGGGGTCGGGCTTAAACGCACTGCACTCGTGACCGCTGATGGTGTAGTCCAGCACATCGGCAATGCCAGCGATCTCCACCAGCTCGTCAATGAGCTCGCGATAGGACGAGCTCGCGATGGCGCACTTCACGCCGCGCTCGTGCAGCGCACGCATTACCGGCGCCGTCTGCTCGTTAAGCAGCTCGGCATACGGAACGGGATGGACCGGGCTGTAGACCTGCTTGTACTCCACGCGCAGGCGCTCGCGCAACTCAACATCGTCGGGCACCAGCGCCT
>JAXKGH010000070.1:0-2943 GCA_036550475.1 Collinsella sp.
AGTGCGACCTGTGCGTGGACCGTCCCGGCGGTCCGGCGTGTGCCGAGGCGTGCCCGACCAAGGGCCTCACCTTGGTAGACGAGGAACGCCTGGCAGAACTGACTGCCGAGCGTGCCCGCGCCACCATCGAAAACGAGGCGTAAGCGTCGGACGACAGACCCAATGATTGTCAAATAAGTACCGAGCATTCGGTAGCAGAGAAAGGAAGGAGGGTGTCATGGAGAAGCATAAAGTGATCTGCCCGTACTGCGGCGCCGGTTGCCAGTTTAACCTCTTGGTCCAAAACGGCCAGGTCGTGGGCACCGAACCGCTCAACGGCATCACCAATCAGGGCGAGCTGTGCCTTAAGGGCATGAGCGGCTACGACTTCATCAACGACACCAAGATCTTGACTCCTCGCGTACTGCACCCGATGATCCGCCGCACTAAGGGCGCGGATCTTGAGCGCGTAAGCTGGGACGAGGCACTGGATTTCACCGCATCTAAGATGCAGGCCATAATTGACGAATATGGTCCTAACGCTGTCATGACCACCGGCTCTTCGCGAGGCGGCGGCAATGAGGCGAACTACGTCATGCAGAAGTTTACGCGTGCGTGCATCGGCACCCACAGCGTGGACAACTGCGCTCGTACTTGACACGGCCCTACTGTCCTCGGTCTGATGGACACGGTTGGTTCAGGTTGCATGTCATGCTCCATCCCCGGTATGGAGGATGCGGGCTGCATTTTCCTCTTCGGCTATAACCCTGCCGATTCGCACCCCATCGTCGCAAGGCGTATCGTGCGAGCCAAAGAAAAGGGTTGCAAGATCATCGTCGCCGATCCGCGCCATATCGAAACCGCGCGTATCGCCGATCTCTACCTTCCGATCAAGAACGGTTGCAATGTCGCGTTCCTCAACGCCTTTGCCAACTGTCTGGTCAACGATGGCCTCTACGACAAGGAATTCGTCGCCGAGCACACGAACGGCTTTGACGAGTGGTGGGAGACCATCAAGAACTACACTCCCGAATCCGTACAGGACATCACGGGTGTCGAGCCCGCGCTGATCCACCAAGCTGCCGAGATGTACGCCACGGCGAAGCCTTCTGCCATCATTGGCTGGGGCATGGGCGTATGCCAGCAGAAGCAGAACCTGAAGACGGTGCACACCATCGCCTCCATCGCCTGCGTTGCCGGCCAGATCGGCAAACCCAATTCCGGCCTCGCGCCCGTGCGTGGTCAGAACAACGTCCAGGGCTCCTGCGATATGGGCATGCTGCCTAACCTGTACCCTGGCTACCAGAAGGTCACCGACCCGGCAGTGCGTGCCAAGTTTGCCAAGGCTTGGGGCGTGCCCGAGGAAAAGCTCCCGCTCGAGGAGGGCTACAAGCTCACCGACCTGGGTCACCTGGTCGACGAGGGCAAGGTGCACTGCTTCTACAACTACGGCGAGGACCCGGTGCAGACCGAGCCCGATTCGGCCGGTATGCGCAAGACGCTCTCCGAGCTGGATCTGTTCATTTGCCAGGACATCTTTATGACGCAGACGACCATGCTCGCCGACGTCATCCTGCCCGCTACCTCTTGGGGCGAGCACGAGGGTGTCTTTACCGCATCCGACCGTAGCTTCCAGCACTTTGACGCGGCTGTTCCGCCCAAGGGCGAGTGCCGCCACGACTGGGAGATCTTCGCGGACCTGTCCACGCGTATGGGCTATCCCATGCACTACGACAACACCGAGCAGATCTGGAACGAGTGCATTAGCCTGTGCCCCAACTTTGTGGGCGCGACCTACGAGAAGATGGCTCCCGAGGGCGGTTACGCCCAGTGGCCGGTCAAGAGCACCGATGTGAACGACCACGGTACGCCCGACATGTTCGCTGGTGGCAAGTTCACCACCAAGGACGGCCGCGCCAACCTGATGGCGCACGACTGGGAGGCGCCCTCCGAGCTTCCCGATGATGAGTACCCGCTCATCCTGTGCACCGTCCGCGAGGTCGGCCACTACAGCTGCCGTTCGATGACCGGCAACTGCAAGACGCTGGCGCTGCTTGCCGATGAGCCCGGTTTTGTCCGCATGAATCCCGCGGACGCCCAGGCGCGCGGCATCAAGAACGGCGACATCGTCTCGATTCACAGCCGCCGCGGCCAGGTATACAGCCGCGCCGACGTGAGCGACCGTATCAACAAGGGCACGGTCTATATGACCTACCAGTGGTGGATCGGCAAGTGCAACGAGCTGACCATTCACAAGGTCGACCCGGTCTCGCATACGCCCGAGGACAAGTTCTCCGCCTGCCAGGTCGACGCTATCGCCGACCAGGTCTGGGCCGAGGGCGAGGTGGAGCGTCAGTACACCGAGCTCAAGCAGGCTCTGGTGGACGCCGCCGCTCCCCAGGACGTTGAGCCCGGCGCCGCCAAGTTCGACGACGAGACGCACGTGAATCAAATCGTGTAGTCCCGTTCTCGTTGGCTTTTTGGGCCGGGCGTCCCGTACGTTCGGGAGCCCGGCCCGTTATTTTGAAAGGAAGTGGGGATGAACCGCTTCATCGACATCAACCCGGAGAGGTGCATCGGCTGCGGAACATGCCAGTCCGCCTGTGCCGACGCCCACCGGATGCAGGGTCTTCAGGATACGCCGCGCCTGGCGCTCGTGAAGACCGGCGGTATTTCGGCCGCCCTTGCCTGCCACCATTGCGAGGGTGCCCCCTGCGCCGAGGTCTGCCCGGTGAATGCCATCGAGCACGATGGCGACCGCATCCACGTCAAGGAGCAGGAGTGCATCGGGTGCAGGCTGTGCGCCATCGCGTGCCCCTTCGGAGCCATCCATCCCGATGGCACGTCTATCGCCGGTGTCGCAGGCATGTGCGACCCGACGCCTTCGTATCCTAAGTCCCTGAGCAGCCTGCTTACGTGGGCTCCTGGCCAGTACACCTGCGCTGTCAAGTGCGACCTGTGCGC
>JAXKGH010000071.1:0-1705 GCA_036550475.1 Collinsella sp.
CCCTTAAACGGGAACGTAAAGATACGCTCACGGTTGGGGTCGTTCTTACGAAGGTTGAGGAATGCCGGGAACATCGGGATGTAGGTCAGCAGCAGGAAGACAACGGAGGTACCGAAGAGCATCCAGAAAACACCGTTGGAGATGGCGTCGATGGGAACCAGCTGCAGGCACAGCACCAGGGAGGCAACGATGGCGTTGACCAGGTTGGCGCCGTTGGGCATGTCGTCATCCGAGATCATCGAGGCGAAGACCTTGGGCATGTTGCCATGCTCGGCAGCATAGCGAGCAACGGAGTTGACGCCGAAGGACCAGGCAGCCATGTTGGCGAGCAGCGTGATCAGGAAGGCGATGCAGATGACCTTAAAGATCATGGAATCGCCCACAATAGTCTGGACAGCGTAAATCATGCCGTAGTCGGGATCGATGGAATCGGCCGGCACAGCAGCGCCGATTCCAAAGCCAGCGAACAGATAGATCACGGCGATGGACAGGCCGCCGACGATGATAGCCTTGGGGATATCGCGAGCGGGATCGGCCATATCGTCGGTCATGGTGCAGATGACCTCGAAGCCCATGAAGTTAAAGATGATGATCGACAGGTAGCCGAGCGCGTTGGTGTTGGTGAGCTCGGGCAGGAAGGTGGTAGCGGACATGTCGTTCGCAAAACCGTTCTCCATGGCATACCAAATACCCAAAGCGCCGACGATAACGGCAACGGCAACCTTGATGATGGCGCCGCCGTTCAGGACCCACTCGGAGTCGGCCGCCTTGGAGCGACCCATGAGGTAGACGATCCACACAAAGGCAAGATCGATACCCAACTTGGCGATCAGATTGAACTCGACGCCAAAGACCATGCCCAGAATGTCGGGGAACATGGTAGCCAGCGAGGCGATCCACAGCGGGTAGTTAACCCAGTAGTAGTACGAGATGCGGGCGCCCCACTTGTCGCCCAGGCCATCACGTACCCAGTCGTAAATGCCGCCCTCGCCGTCATAGGTGGTGCCGAGCTCGGCAACGACCATGCCATAAGGGAGCAGGAAGGTCAGGATCAGGAAGATCCACCAGAAGAACTGCTGGTTGCCAATGGCAGCAGCGGGAGCGGCGGCCTCGCAAACGAAGACGACGCAGATGATGGTCGAAATGACCGTCAAGAAGGAAAGCTTCTTCTTTCCGTCGCTCATGATGAGCTCCTTCGCTCAGTCTTGGACAAATCGAGACCCTTAAGATATTAAGACAATTGCCAAGCCTCGGTGAGCGGGCGACAGGAGACGAGCATCCGCCGCCCGCAAACGCGCTTCTACGATGAAGTTACGCGGTTATGCCAAACCGCGTAACGGCTCGACGCTGCAAGCGCCCCTAGGCGGCAATCTGACGTTCAATCGTCGGTCGCGTACCGAAGTACGCTTCCCTCCTCTTTCACGTCACCTTGCTCGCCTAGGGGCGCTTTCGCTGACTTATGCTCAACCTGCGATTGTTTTGCTTTGAGTCGGCTATTCGCTGTAACGGGTGGCGCTGGCAGCTTGTACCATTCCGGCGCTCATGAGGTAGGTCACCAGGAAGTAGCCACCGTATGCTGCCAGGAAGATTGCACAGGTGAGGCCCACGGTGCCGCCGATGCTCATATTTCCGAAAATGCTCACCAGCTCGATGATCACCTTAAGTGCCACAAAGGAGTGCGCCAGGCCCACTGCCAGCGGGAACA
>JAXKGH010000072.1:0-5728 GCA_036550475.1 Collinsella sp.
CCACTGATGGATGAGCCTGCGGCGCATTAGCTAGTTGGTAGGGTAAAGGCCTACCAAGGCGACGATGCGTAGCCGACCTGAGAGGGTGAACGGCCACACTGGGACTGAGACACGGCCCAGACTCCTACGGGAGGCAGCAGTAGGGAATCTTCGGCAATGGGCGAAAGCCTGACCGAGCAACGCCGCGTGAATGATGAAGGCCTTCGGGTTGTAAAATTCTGTTATAAGGGAAGAATGGCTCTAGTAGGAAATGGCTAGAGTGTGACGGTACCTTATGAGAAAGCCACGGCTAACTACGTGCCAGCAGCCGCGGTAATACGTAGGTGGCGAGCGTTATCCGGAATTATTGGGCGTAAAGAGCGCGCAGGTGGTTGATTAAGTCTGATGTGAAAGCCCACGGCTTAACCGTGGAGGGTCATTGGAAACTGGTCAACTTGAGTGCAGAAGAGGGAAGTGGAATTCCATGTGTAGCGGTGAAATGCGTAGAGATATGGAGGAACACCAGTGGCGAAGGCGGCTTCCTGGTCTGTAACTGACACTGAGGCGCGAAAGCGTGGGGAGCAAACAGGATTAGATACCCTGGTAGTCCACGCCGTAAACGATGAGTGCTAAGTGTTGGGGGTCGAACCTCAGTGCTGAAGTTAACGCATTAAGCACTCCGCCTGGGGAGTACGGTCGCAAGACTGAAACTCAAAGGAATTGACGGGGACCCGCACAAGCGGTGGAGCATGTGGTTTAATTCGAAGCAACGCGAAGAACCTTACCTAAGCTTGACATCCTTTTGACCGATGCCTAATCGCATTTTTCCCTTCGGGGACAGAAGTGACAGGTGGTGCATGGTTGTCGTCAGCTCGTGTCGTGAGATGTTGGGTTAAGTCCCGCAACGAGCGCAACCCCTGTCGTTAGTTGCCAGCATTCAGTTGGGGACTCTAACGAGACTGCCAGTGACAAACTGGAGGAAGGTGGGGATGACGTCAAATCATCATGCCCCTTATGACCTGGGCTACACACGTGCTACAATGGTTGGTACAACGAGTTGCGAGTCGGTGACGGCAAGCTAATCTCTTAAAGCCAATCTCAGTTCGGATTGTAGGCTGCAACTCGCCTACATGAAGTCGGAATCGCTAGTAATCGCGGATCAGCACGCCGCGGTGAATACGTTCCCGGGCCTTGTACACACCGCCCGTCACACCACGAGAGTTTGTAACACCCGAAGTCGGTGAGGTAACCTTTTGGAGCCAGCCGCCTAAGGTGGGATAGATGATTGGGGTGAAGTCGTAACAAGGTAGCCGTATCGGAAGGTGCGGCTGGATCACCTCCTTTCTAAGGAAAAATGGAATGTACTTGAGTTTCTTATTTAGTTTTGAGAGGTCTTGTGGGGCCTTAGCTCAGCTGGGAGAGCGCCTGCTTTGCACGCAGGAGGTCAGCGGTTCGATCCCGCTAGGCTCCATTGAATCGAAAGATTCAAGTATTGTCCATTGAAAATTGAATATCTATATCAAATTCCATATGTAAGTAATTACATATAGATAGTAACAAGAAAATAAACCGAAACGCTGTGAATATTTAATGAGTTAGGTCGAAAGGCCAAAAATAAGGTTAAGTTAATAAGGGCGCACGGTGGATGCCTTGGCACTAGAAGCCGATGAAGGACGTGACTAACGACGAAATGCTTTGGGGAGCTGTAAGTGAGCAATGATCCAGAGATGTCCGAATGGGGGAACCCGGCAGGTAATGCCTGTCACTCATTACTGTTAAGGTAATGTAGAGGAAGACGCAGTGAACTGAAACATCTAAGTAGCTGTAGGAAGAGAAAGCAAAAGCGATTGCCTTAGTAGCGGCGAGCGAAACGGCAAGAGGGCAAACCGAAGAGTTTACTCTTCGGGGTTGTAGGACTGCAACGTGGACTTAAAGATTATAGAAGAACTACCTGGGAAGGTAGGCCAAAGAGAGTAATAGCCTCGTATTCGAAATAGTCTTTATACCTAGCAGTATCCTGAGTACGGCGAGACACGAGAAATCTCGTCGGAATCTGGGAGGACCATCTCCCAACCCTAAATACTCTCTAGTGACCGATAGTGAACCAGTACCGTGAGGGAAAGGTGAAAAGCACCCCGGGAGGGGAGTGAAATAGAACCTGAAACCGTGTGCCTACAACAAGTTCGAGCCCGTTAATGGGTGAGAGCGTGCCTTTTGTAGAATGAACCGGCGAGTTACGATATGATGCGAGGTTAAGTTGAAGAGACGGAGCCGTAGGGAAACCGAGTCTTAATAGGGCGCATTAGTATCATGTCGTAGACCCGAAACCATGTGACCTACCCATGAGCAGGTTGAAGGTGAGGTAAAACTCACTGGAGGACCGAACCAGGGCACGTTGAAAAGTGCTTGGATGACTTGTGGGTAGCGGAGAAATTCCAAACGAACTTGGAGATAGCTGGTTCTCTCCGAAATAGCTTTAGGGCTAGCGTCGATGTTAAGTCTCTTGGAGGTAGAGCACTGTTTGGGTGAGGGGTCCATCCCGGATTACCAATCTCAGATAAACTCCGAATGCCAATGAGATATAATCGGCAGTCAGACTGCGAGTGCTAAGATCCGTAGTCGAAAGGGAAACAGCCCAGACCACCAGCTAAGGTCCCAAAATATATGTTAAGTGGAAAAGGATGTGGGGTTGCACAGACAACTAGGATGTTAGCTTAGAAGCAGCTATTCATTCAAAGAGTGCGTAATAGCTCACTAGTCGAGTGACCCTGCGCCGAAAATGTACCGGGGCTAAAACATATTACCGAAGCTGTGGATACCTTTATAGGTATGGTAGGAGAGCGTTCTATGTGCGAAGAAGGTGTACCGTGAGGAGTGCTGGAGCGCATAGAAGTGAGAATGCCGGTATGAGTAGCGAAAGACAGGTGAGAATCCTGTCCACCGTAAGACTAAGGTTTCCAGGGGAAGGCTCGTCCGCCCTGGGTTAGTCGGGACCTAAGGAGAGACCGAAAGGTGTATCCGATGGACAACAGGTTGATATTCCTGTACTAGAGTATATAGTGATGGAGGGACGCAGTAGGCTAACTAAACCAGACGATTGGAAGTGTCTGGCCAAGCAGTGAGGTGTGATATGAGTCAAATGCTTATATCTTTAACATTGAGCTGTGATGGGGAGCGAAGTTTAGTAGCGAAGTTAGTGATGTCACACTGCCGAGAAAAGCTTCTAGCGTTAATTATACTCTACCCGTACCGCAAACCGACACAGGTAGTCGAGGCGAGTAGCCTCAGGTGAGCGAGAGAACTCTCGTTAAGGAACTCGGCAAAATGGCCCCGTAACTTCGGGAGAAGGGGCGCTGACTGATGGTCAGCCGCAGTGAATAGGCCCAAGCAACTGTTTATCAAAAACACAGCTCTCTGCTAAATCGTAAGATGATGTATAGGGGGTGACGCCTGCCCGGTGCTGGAAGGTTAAGAGGAGTGCTTAGCGTAAGCGAAGGCATGAATTGAAGCCCCAGTAAACGGCGGCCGTAACTATAACGGTCCTAAGGTAGCGAAATTCCTTGTCGGGTAAGTTCCGACCCGCACGAAAGGCGTAATGATTTGGGCACTGTCTCAACGAGAGACTCGGTGAAATTTTAGTACCTGTGAAGATGCAGGTTACCCGCGACAGGACGGAAAGACCCCATGGAGCTTTACTGCAGTTTGATATTGAGTATCTGTACCACATGTACAGGATAGGTAGGAGCCTATGACCTCGGGACGCCAGTTTCGAGTGAGGCGTTGTTGGGATACTACCCTTGTGTTATGGCTACTCTAACCCAGATAGGTTATCCCTATCGGAGACAGTGTCTGACGGGCAGTTTGACTGGGGCGGTCGCCTCCTAAAAGGTAACGGAGGCGCCCAAAGGTTCCCTCAGAATGGTTGGAAATCATTCGCAGAGTGTAAAGGTATAAGGGAGCTTGACTGCGAGAGCTACAACTCGAGCAGGGACGAAAGTCGGGCTTAGTGATCCGGTGGTTCCGTATGGAAGGGCCATCGCTCAACGGATAAAAGCTACCCTGGGGATAACAGGCTTATCTCCCCCAAGAGTTCACATCGACGGGGAGGTTTGGCACCTCGATGTCGGCTCGTCGCATCCTGGGGCTGTAGTCGGTCCCAAGGGTTGGGCTGTTCGCCCATTAAAGCGGCACGCGAGCTGGGTTCAGAACGTCGTGAGACAGTTCGGTCCCTATCCGTCGCGGGCGTAGGAAATTTGAGAGGATCTGCTCCTAGTACGAGAGGACCAGAGTGGACTTACCGCTGGTGTACCAGTTGTTCTGCCAAGAGCATCGCTGGGTAGCTATGTAGGGAAGGGATAAACGCTGAAAGCATCTAAGTGTGAAGCCCACCTCAAGATGAGATTTCCCATGATTTTATATCAGTAAGAGCCCTGAGAGATGATCAGGTTGATAGGTTAGAAGTGGAAGTGTGGTGACACATGTAGCGGACTAATACTAATAGCTCGAGGACTTATCCAACGAAAGTAACTGAGATATATTGACAACGATTTGGTTTCTTGATACAGTATAGATATTCAATTTTGAGTTGAGAATACTCAGAGTTAAGTGACGATAGCCTAGGAGATACACCTGTTCCCATGCCGAACACAGAAGTTAAGCCCTAGTACGCCTGATGTAGTTGGGGGTTGCCCCCTGTTAGATACGGTAGTCGCTTAGCAAATAGGGAGTTTAGCTCAGCTGGGAGAGCATCTGCCTTACAAGCAGAGGGTCAGCGGTTCGATCCCGTTAACTCCCATAGGTCCCGTGGTGTAGCGGTTATCACGTCGCCCTGTCACGGCGAAGATCGCGGGTTCGATTCCCGTCGGGACCGTTCAAGTAGAAATATTTGAGACTCGTTAGCTCAGTTGGTAGAGCAATTGACTTTTAATCAATGGGTCACTGGTTCGAGCCCAGTACGGGTCATATATGCGGGTGTGGCGGAATTGGCAGACGCACCAGATTTAGGATCTGGCGCTTAACGGCGTGGGGGTTCAAGTCCCTTCACCCGCATTAGAAAAAAGTTAGCCGGCTTAGCTCAGTTGGTAGAGCATCTGATTTGTAATCAGAGGGTCGCGTGTTCAAGTCATGTAGCCGGCATAAAACGCGAACGTAGTTCAGTGGTAGAACACCACCTTGCCAAGGTGGGGGTCGCGGGTTCGAATCCCGTCGTTCGCTTGAGGAGCCGGGGTGGCGGAACTGGCAGACGCACAGGACTTAAAATCCTGCGAAAGGAAACTTTCGTACCGGTTCGATCCCGGTCCTCGGCATAATATAATAATGAGCACCCTTAGCTCAACTGGATAGAGTACCTGACTACGAATCAGGCGGTTAGAGGTTCGACTCCTCTAGGGTGCATGTTATCGGGAAGTAGCTCAGCTTGGTAGAGCACTTGGTTTGGGACCAAGGGGTCGCAGGTTCGAATCCTGTCTTCCCGATTAATGGCGGTGTAGCTCAGCTGGCTAGAGCGTCCGGTTCATACCCGGGAGGTCGGGGGTTCGATCCCCTTCGCCGCTATATATGGATTACTTGGACCTTTAGCTCAACTGGTTAGAGCACTCGGCTCATAACCGAGCGGTCGTAGGTTCGAGTCCTACAAGGTCCATATATTATTTATAATATTGGGAGGATTACCCAAGTCCGGCTGAAGGGAACGGTCTTGAAAACCGTCAGGCGTGTAAAAGCGTGCGTGGGTTCGAATCCCACATCCTCC
>JAXKGH010000073.1:0-16183 GCA_036550475.1 Collinsella sp.
CAGGAAAGATATAGCCTTCGCCTCGTTTTTGTTCTCGTGAGGATCAAATGAGTATCAAACGGCAACGGGAAAATGCCTGATTGAGTTGGCTGAGGCAAAACGAGCACCTTATTTACCTGCGGCGCTCGTTATCGAGTGGGAGTAAACGATATTCGTTGATTTCAAGCCTCTGACCTGCGAAAACAGGTCGGGGGCTTCTTATTTTGCAACCTCTGTGCAACCTTTGCGGTTTCGCGCCCCGTGAACAGGGGACGTAGCACTGTTCACGTCTGGGCCCATATCGGCACCGATCATTGCCCGCGCTGCTTCTGCTTGCGCTTCAGCTTCCGCTGCTCGAGGCACGTCGCCCGGTGTTCCTCGCCAGAGGAGAGCTGGCCGTTCCTTGCGAAACCGCGAGGCCACCTATATCCGCTTGCTGCGGGCTTGCTTGAGCCAGTTCCTCTTGAAAGAGCCTATACCTCCGAAGAACTTGTTGTACGTCTCGCCGTTCTCCTTGGCCTCGTACTTGACCAAGGCAAGTTCGATGGTGCAGAGGTAATCCGCCACTTGCTCGAGGCGGTAGTCGGTCATCGAGGTCTTGCGGCGTCGGACGACCCCTTTTGAGAGGACCTTGTCCACCGAGTCGTCTCGCCCGCGGAACAGAAGGAGCGCATCCTCGCGACCTTCGGCGACCTGTGCTGCGAGATGGAGGGCTGCACCATCGCGCAGGGCCCTTTCCAAAGCGAAGTGTCGAGCCGAAGTGTTGAGCGTCGGCCCTGAATGTTCAATGGCCGTTGTTTTCTGCCCCTCAAGTGGTGGACTTTTCCTCGGAGCTGTTGATTCCCCCACGCGCCCCCTTCCGTTCTCTGTCTCCCCTTATACTCCTTGTACGAGGAGGTAAGAAGTCATGGACAAGACCGCACAGGACAGCTTGGCAAAGAAACCCGTCGACATGAGGGACAGGATTCTCGAGCATCTCGAGGCCCTCACCTCTGCCGTCTCGCTCGACGACCTTGCCCGTCTGTCCACCTCCGACATCGCCGAGACGCTCATCATCTCCAGGAGCCTGGCGAGCCAGTACCTCAACGACCTTGTTCGCGCCGGCCTTGTGGTTAAGGTGGCGGGCAGGCCTGTCCGTTATTTTCATCGCCGCGCGTTCCAGAAGCGTTTTCAGGTAAAGCTCTCTGCAAGCGAGTACGCCTCGCTCGCCGACCTCATCCAGGCGACGGGAATCGCCGATCACCGCGACTTCGCGCGTGCCGTGGGCTTTGACCTGAGCCTCAGCTCCGTTGTCGAGCAGTGCAAGGCTGCGGTTCAGTACCCTCCGTTTGGCCTACCCATCCTCTTGAGCGGCGGCGTGGGTGTCGGTAAGTCTTTCCTTTCTCGCCTTGTGTACGAGTACGGCAAGAACCAGGGCTTGCTGTCCCGCGACTCCTCCTATGTGCGCATCGACTGCGCCGGGGTCCCGGATGCCGCCTCGTTCAACGGGCTTCTTGACGAGTCGATCGCGAAATCGCGCGGGGGTGTGGTTTTTGTCAACGGCATCGAGGCACTCTCTCCCTCTGCGATGGAGCACTGCCTTGCGACGGCCCTCGGGCTCGATGCCTCCCAGGATGCGCCGCGCGCTCGCCTCGTTCTTTCGACGACGCTTTCCGCCGATGACCTGAAGGTTTCCTCGGCCTACAGCAAAATGCCCATCTGTGCCCGCGTCCCCTCACTCAAGGAGCGGACCCCCGAGGAGCGCGAGGATCTCATCTTGAGCTTCCTGCGCAGCGAGGGGTGCCGAATCGGTTCTGATGTGAAGATCAGCCGCGGCGCATACCGTTGCCTCGTGAACGCGGACTTTTCCGATAACATCGCCGGCTTGCGCGCCTGCGTGACGAACTGCTGCGCCAAAGCGTTCCTCAATCGCGAGGGCGACTACGTCGTCGTTCGCCCGTATCTTCTTCCCAGCGGGCTCCTCTCCTCCGCGCAGATCGATCAACAGCCCGACGATGGCGTTCTGATCGACGCGTCCCTGGATGCCGCCGAGAGCACAGGGCCGGTCGAGCAGGCGCTCGATGCCCTGTGCTCCCTCGATGAGCGATTCTGCGCCGGGGAGCTCTCTGTCTCCGAGCTCGTCTCGCAAGCTGTCTCCGCTGTGCGCGGCGTTGAGGATCACTTGATCTTCGACCACGGCGTCGCCTCCTCGAGGTCGCGCGCCTTCGAGCGCGTCGTGGGCGCGGTCCTTGCCGACGCAGGCTCTTCTTATGGCATCGAGCTTTCGAGGAAGGTCGCTTTTCTACTGGCCCAGGAGATTTGCCTGCAGTTGTGGCCGGGTATCGGCCTGGCTAAGCGAAAGTCTGCCTGTGCGGAGCAAATCTCCCATCTCCTCGGTGCCGTGACCTCCGAATTGCCGTTTGCCTCGAGTGTCTCCGATCAGGTCGCCGCAGACGTGGAAGGGGCGCTGGGAATCTCGCTCGATCACTTCACGAAGACGCTTCTGACGCTGTGCGTCGCATCGGAGTCTCGCGATGCGAAGGCCCTTCGGACGCTCTGCGTCATCTTGTCCCACGGCTACTCAACGGCGACGAGCATCGCCGACGCGGCGAACCGTATGCTCGGCATGCATGTGTACGAGGCTGTCGACATGCCCTACGACCAGCAGCTGAAGGACATCGTCGGTCCGCTCCAGCACCTCGTCGACCGCCATTCCTACTGCACCGGGGTCGTGTTCCTCGTCGACATGGGCTCCTTGGAGGAGGCCTATAAGGCCCTCGAGAACGTTACCGACTCCACTATCGGCGTGGTGAACAACGTCTCTACCGGTCTTGCGCTCGAGATCGGGGTCGGGCTGCTCGGCGGCAAGTCCATCGCCGAGGTTCTTGGCGATGCGACCGCCGCGTGCGTGACGCACTGCAAGGTGATCGAGCGCGTCAACCGTGAGGACGCCATCGTCTTCTGCTCCGAGTCCGGGGTCGACGCCGCGGAGAGGATACGCCAGCTCGTCTCGCAGAGCCTCCCGCGCACCATAGGCGCGCGCCTGCTCACGAGGCCCTTCAAGCAGCTCGTCGCGAACGGGTCGAACGACGCCGTTTTCTCCGAGCACCGCGTCTGCGCCGTCATCGGCACGGGAGACCCCGGGGTCGCCTCCATCCCCTTCGTCGCCCTCGAGGACATCATGTCGACGGCGTCCGCCTCTAAGGTCGATACCGTGTTCGGCAGGTGGCTTGACGCTTCCGAGCTCTCTTCTTTCCACGAGAAGCTGCTCTCGAACATGACGCTGCAGAACGTCATCCGCTCCATCACCATCCTCGACCCGGAGCGGCTATTCCACGAGATCGAGAGCGCCGTGCACGAGCTTCAACGCAGGACAGGCGAGAAGATCGGCAGCAACGCCATCATTGGGCTCTACGTCCACCTCTGCTGTCTCGTCGAGCGCCTTGTTACCAGAAACCCCATTGAGACCTACGTTGGCCAGGACCGCTTCGAGGAGGAGCGTGCCGATTTCATCGAGTCCTTCAGGCAGAGCTTCTCGAGTATCTCGACGCGCTATCGCGTAGAGGTTCCCGTAAGCGAGATCGCATATGTCTTCGACTACATAAGCGTGAGCGCCGCCCCGGCGCGAGAAGAGCGCCTCGGCTCCTCGGACCTCCTGCTCGACGAGTGACCTTCCCCGCGCCGCCGCAAGCTGACCGCGCGTCCTCAATAATCCGATAACCCCTTGCCCGGCGCGAATCCGGATAGCGCCGAGGCAGTACCGAACGTAAAACTTCATTTGATAGGAGCAAACATGAGTGTTGTTATGGCACGAATCGACAATCGCCTGCTTCACGGCATCATCGTGACGCAGTGGGCCCCGGTGTCGGGCGCGACCCGAGTTATGGTCATCGACGACAAGGTCGCCGGCGACGAGGTCCTGAAGTCCACTATGAGGATGGCGCGCCCCGCGGGCATGGCCGTCTCGATCATCTCCGAGGAGACCGCGCTCAAGAACTTCGCGGCGGGCAAGTACGACCGCGAGAAGGTCTTTGTCATCGCCAAGGAGCCCGAGACGATCCTTCACCTGGTCGAGTCGGGCATCGAGCTCCCGTCGCTGATCGTCGGCGGCTCGCTCGTCAAGGAGGGCGGCGTCCAGCTCACCCAGCGCGCCTATGCCTCCGCCGAGAACGTCCAGAGCTACAAGGCGCTCATCGCCCGCGGCGTCAAGGTGACGGCACAGTTCGTGCCCGCCGACAAGCCCGTCTCCGTCGCCGACCTCATCTAAGGAGGGATCATGGTCAACTTCACTATCCTGCAGGTCGTCCTTTTGACCCTGCTGGCCTTCATCAAGCACGTGGACTACTACGGCATCCCGATGATCTTCGTCAACTATGCCGTCTTCTGGGGCCTTATCACCGGCGTCGTCATGGGCGACTGGCAGACCGGCCTCGTCATCGGCGGCACCATCCAGCTCATGCAGCTCGGCGTCGCGGGCTTCGGCGGCTCGTCGATTCCCGACTACGGCACGATGGCCATCATCGCCACCGCCTACGGCGTGACCCTGGGCGCGGACACGGGCCTCGCCATCGGCCTGCCGGTCGGCATGCTCGGCATCCAGCTCGACGTCATCGTCAAGATCCTCAACGGCTTCGTCGTCGAGAAGTCCCAGAAGTTCTGCAACGAGGGTAAGTTCAATCAGATGAACGCCATCCTGTGGGTCTGCCCCGCGCTCTTCGGCCTGTGCGCCGCCCTGCCCGTCTTTGTCTCCGTGACGCTCGGCCAGCCCGCCGTCAACTGGCTCCTCGAGGTCATGCCCCAGTGGTTCCTCTCCGGCCTCACCCTCGCCGGCAAGATGCTCCCGGCCATCGGTATCGCCATGCTGCTCCGCTACATGCCCACCGGCAAGTACTTCCAGTACCTGCTCGTCGGCTTCTTCCTCTCGGCCTTCCTGAACGTGCCCATCATCGGCGCCGCCATCGTCGGCGTTGCCCTCGCGATCGCGTTCTACCAGCGTGCCGAGAGGGACACCGAGCTCGCCGCCCACGCTTCCGCAGACGCCTTCATCGGAGAGGATGAGTAACCATGGAAAACGAGAACATCACCGCCGTCGCCGAGGGCAAGCCCTCCGGCTACAAGGTCACCAAGAAGGATCTGCGCAACGCGAACTGGCGCTGGCTCATGAGCGTGTGCACCTTCAACTACCAGACCCAGCAGGGCGCCTCAGTCGCCTACGCCCTCTCGCCGGTCCTGAGGAAGATCTACACGAACGACGAGGACTATAAGCAAGCGCTCAACAACCACTTCCGCTACTACAATACCCAGCCTTGGCTCGCCGCCATCATCCTTGGCGCCTGCGTGGCCATGGAGGAACGCGACGGCCTAGCGGCGGCGGACGCCGTCCAAGACCTGAAGATCGGCACCATGGGACCGCTCGCCGGCGTCGGCGACTCCCTGCTCATGACCATGATCCCGACCATCATGGGCTCCATCGCCGCCTACATGGCCATCGAGGGCAACCCCGTGGGAGCCGGCATCTGGTTCGCGCTCATCTTGGCCATCTTCTGGGTCCGCATGCACGCCCTCGAGTTCGGCTACAAGCAGGGCGTGAAGCTCGTCACCGACTTCAGCGAGAAGCTTCCCAACCTCACTGCCGCCGCCTCCGTGCTCGGCCTCACCGTGGTCGGCTGCCTCATCGCCTCGGTCATCGGCGTCACCTGCCCGATTAGCTTCAGCTTCGGCGACGTCTCGATGGAGATTCAGCCGCTGCTCGACAAGATCCTGCCTGCCATGATCCCCGCCGCCATCACGGGAAGCGCGTATTACCTTCTTACCAAGAAGAACGCGAGCATGACGGCCCTCATCCTCGTGGTGATCGTCCTCGCGATGGTCGCCTCCGCCGCTGGCATCCTCGCCTAGCTTCGACCCAAGAGATTGGTGAATCAATGAGAAAGATAGTTGTGGCGAGCCATTCCCTTCTCGCCCAGGGCTTCAAGGACACCCTCGAGTTCCTTACGGGTAAGAGCGACGCCGTCAACGCCGTGTGCGCCTACGTGAACGACAACGGCGAGGGGCTCGACGCGGCGGTCGAGGCGGCGCTTTCGGGCACTGACGAGGTCGTCGTCCTCACCGACGCGCTCGGCGGCAGCGTGAACCAGCGCTTCTCCCGCTTCGCCTCCGACCGGATCCACGTGATCGCGGGTGTCAACCTCCCGCTCGCCATGACGGTCGCGCTCGCGCGCCCCGACGAGAAACTCGACTTCGACGCCCTCGTCGACGAGGCGCGCCAGCAGATCGTCTACGTGAACGGTGCCAGTTCCGCCGAGTGCGAAGACGACGAATAGAGGAGGTCGACGATGAGAGAGTTCCTTAAAGACGTGTGGATGCACGGCGGTGAGGAAAGCCGCGCCATCACCCCCGAGAACATCACGGGCGAGAAGGGCCGCGCCGCCATGTCGGCCAGCCACCTCGGTGTCGGCCGCAAGGGCTCGTGCTGCGTGCCCCTTGAGTCCGGCGAGACCATCACGCTCGCGGACATCGAGGGCCCCGGCATCATCCGCCACATCTGGATGACCGTCCCCGACAAGACCGCCGCCGGCAGCTTCGTCATGCGCGACCTCGTGCTGCGCTTCTACTGGGACGATGAGGAGACCCCCTCGGTCGAGTGCCCTGTCGGCGACTTCTTCTGCAACGGCTTCGGTGAGCGCGCCATCGTCAACTCGATGCCCATCTGCGTGAACCCGACGGGCGGCATGAACTGCTACTTCGAGATGCCCTTCAGGAAGCACGCCAAGGTCACGCTTACGAGCGAGCACCCCGGGTTCATTAAGTACATCTTCTACACGTTCAACTACGCGCTCACCGACGTGCCGGACGACGCCATGTACTTCCACGCCCGCTTTAACCGCGAGCGCAGCACCCACAGGGGCGTCGACTACACCGTGCTCGACGGCGTGCGCGGCAAGGGCTACTACGTCGGCACCTACATGGCCCTGTGCGCCCTGGAGCGCTATTGGTGGGGCGAGGGCGAGATGAAGTTCTTCCTCGACGGCGACGAGGAGTTCCCCACGGTCACCTCGACGGGAGCCGAGGACTACTTCGGCGGTGCCTGGGCCTTCCTCGACAGGCCGCCCCACGCGCTGCCCGAGGCGCAGTGCTTCAACACGCTGTTCGCCGGCTACCCGTACCGCTCGACGCGCGACGCCACGCGCGACCGCTTCAGCGCGGGCAAGCCGAACCCGAACCCGATGCTCGCGACCAACGACGACGCGCTGCCCAGGCACGGCCTCTACAGGTGGCACCTTCCCGACCCGATCTCGTTCAAGGAGGACCTGCGCGTGACGTTCCAGGACCTCGGCAACGACGACATCAAGCTCTACGAGCGCGAGGACGACATCTCCACCGTCGCCTACTGGTACCAAAGCGAGCCGCACGCCGTGCTCGCCCCGTTTGCCGCAAGGCAGGACCGCGTGCCCAGGTAGGGTCGCCTCGAAACAAGCCAACGTTATGGGCGCCCGCGGTTGACCATGACTGCGGGCGTCCCTTTGTAAGGAGGATCACATGAGCGAAAAGCAAATGAGGCTCGGCGCCCTCGAGGCCGGCGGGACCAAGATGGTCTGTGCCGTGGTGTCCGGCGACGGCGAGGTCCTCGACCGTATGGAGACCCCGACGCTTACGCCCGCCGAGACCGTCCCGCAGATGATCGAGTGGTTCACCGCCCGCGATGTGGACGCGTTGGGCATCGGCGCCTTCGGCCCGACCTGCGTCGACCCCAACGACGAGCGCTACGGCTCCATCCTCCAGACGCCCAAGCTCGCGTGGCGAGGCCATGGTCTTCGCGCCGCGTTCGCCGACGCCCTCGGGATTCCGGTGGCCTACGACACGGACGTGAACGTTGCCTGCCTCGGCGAAGTGGTCTTCGGCTGCTGCAAGGGGCTCGAGGACGCCGTCTACGTGACCATCGGCACCGGCGTGGGCGCAGGCGTCATGTGCGCGGGCAGGCTCCTTCACGGCATGCTGCACCCCGAGGCCGGCCACATGCTGGTAAGGACCCGTCCCACCGAGGAGGGGCGCTGCGTCTGCCCGAGCCACGCGAGCTGTCTCGAGGGCCTCGCCTCCGGCCCCGCCATTGCCGCGCGCTGGGGAAAGCCCGCGGCCGAGCTCGCGGACAACGATGAGGCGTGGGCGCTCGAGGGGGATTATCTGGGGCAGATGTGCGCGAACCTCGTGCTCATGTACTCGCCTCGCCGCATCGTCCTCGGCGGCGGCGTGATGCACCAGGAGCAGCTCTACGGTATCGTCCGCAAGAAGACCCTCGAATATCTGGGTGGCTACATCCAGACCGCCGAGCTTAAGGACATGGAGAGCTACATCTGCGCCCCGGGCTGCGGCGGCGACCAAGGAATCCTCGGCGCGGCCGAGCTGGCAAGAAGGGCGCTCGCGTAACTTGCGCTCTCTCCGCCATACAACGCGTTAAGAAAAGACGAGCGCTTCTTGCCAATTGAGCGGCAAGAAGTGCTCGTCTTTTGCATTTTTGTCTCTCAAAATCTTATTTTCACGATTTGCATTTTCATCCCGTTGTCACCGACCCTTGCGAGAAACCGGAAAAGCCGCTGACAGAAGGGTCTCTCAAATCGTTATAACCCAGCATATAGCCGCGACTTGTGACCTGCAGACGGCTGTCCCACGTGCCGATTTCCTTGGCGGCATCCGAAACCGCAAAATATGCCCCCACATCCTTGATTTTTGCAGTCTTAAGCCATGTTTTTGCGATCATCTTTACTGCTGTCCGATTGGCAGCATCAAAGACCAGCACACCGCCGGGGAAAGCGTCCGCCATCTCCCGCACCAGTTCCCGGACCTGCTGGGTCAGAAAGTAATAGAACACCCCGGAGGCAAAGAACACCGCCCCGCCGGAGGCATCGATTTTGCTAAACCATGTGGTGTCTTTCAGGTCGCAGGGGATATTTTGTTCTCGATCCCCGGCGGGCAGTAGCTGCTGCCGCAAGGCAATCACATCCGGGAAGTCCAGATTGTAAATTTTGCATCTACCGTTGTCGCAGGTTCTGCCGGTGTTGTCCAGTCCGCAGCCCAGATTGACCACCGCCGCATTGGGGTGGCCTTTCAGGTAATCCTGTACCTCGAAAGCAAGATCACCCTGCCGCATTGCCACCTCCAGCGCACCAAAGCGCTGTATCAGGCTGCGGGAGTTTTTCTCTGCCTTTGAAAAGTCGTAGTCGATCTGGTCGAGCAGACGAACCGCTGTTTCATCCCTGTAAAGGTTCGGGTACAGCTCCGTACACAGCTTCCGGGAATACAGCGGGAGGATCAGCGTCTCCTGCACGGTGTTTTTCTCGATTTTACATTTCATAGGTTCCTTCCTCAGTGAATAAAAACTGTCGTAATTGCCGCCAGCACAGCCGCTATGGCCGTCATGCCTATCGCCATGTGCGGGATGGATGCAAAAATGCCCGCATGGCGTCCTCAAACGCCATATCCGCCACACTGCCTTGCAGAACGGCGCAACGCCCCTCCTGAATTGCAGTTCGGTTGAGCTTTCTAGCCTTCTCCAGGCTGACGGGCGAATAGTCGATGCCCTTGACGACGCCATGCGGGCATTTTTTCAGCAGTCGTTTTATGTTTGCCCCGCCGCCGCAGCCGCAATCTAGCACTTTGGCGTTTGGCGCAAGTCGTAGAAATTGAAGTCCCCACCGCGCCACAGGGCCGTGGCCCAGATTCATCATGGCAACCATTAGTTTTCCGCCGAGGCCCACGGGCTTGCGGGTGTTTTCAAAGAACGACATCTGGCCCCTCCGATTTCGTGCATTCCGTATAGGTCAACTGGAACGAGGCCTTCAGCACCGCGCTTTTCTGCACCGCCCAGCCGTTTTGACGCAGGAAACGCAGGTATTCCTCGCTTGTCCACCTGCTGTGGAGGGGGAATCCCGCCATGCTCATGAAAAGGGCTTTTGCTTTGCCGGAAACCGAGTTCCCCGCGTGGGTGAAGGTTGGCGCGATGAGCACGCCGTCGTCCTTCAGCACCCGCCTGATTTCTTGCAGGGCCTTTTCCGGATGCGGCACTATGTGAAGCGCGTTGGACACGATCACCACTTCGAAGGACTTCTGTGCATAGGGCAGGCGGAACATATCTTGTACGGAAAAGTGCAGCTTTGCGGATTGATTGTCCCGCTTTGCTTCAAGGATCATCTTTGCAGAAGCGTCCGTAGCCTCGATGTGCGCCGCCGCATTCACGATGCTCTTTGCGATAAGCCCCGTGCCGGTGGCAACCTCCAGTACGGTTTTTGCTTTCACCACCGGCCTGATCAGCTCATACATCTTCTCATACGCCGCCCGGTCCTTTCGCATGAAACGGTCGTACCGACCGGCATTCTTGTCCCAGAAGCCCTTACATTCGTGCATTGCTATCGCCCCCAAATAGTTAGAGACATCTAACTATAACACACGAATCATGCAGTAAGATAAGGCTAACCTTATTCTCGGCTAAGACGCATCTCTCCGACCCTTTGAATCACCCCTTTTCACGCCACCCGCTACGAACCCCGGCGGGAACCAGGGAGTGATTAAAGGAGCGGCCTGCGGTTTTGCGAATCAATTGAGTCATTCCCGAAATCGCGAATCAAGGGCCTGATTCGCCCAAATTGCGCACGATTCAGTCCTTAGACGGTACGACGCGACACGCATCGACAACACTCGGACTGGATTAGGCACTGAGTGGGAGTAGGCTGACAGGGTTCTGACCTGCACTTTTGAGTGCCGCACTGTGCCGCTGAGTTTCGTTTCGTACGAGAGTCACGGCAAAGCCACCAGCGACATTGGTGAGTAAACTCAATTATCGAGCCTCCGTTCCCATGTTGGAATGGAGGCTTTTTCTTTGCCTTTTTACTCCCTTTCATCTGCGATTTCGCCATTTACTCCCCGTGTTTCAAGACGACAAGGCATGGGGCGGTACTCGGAGGAATGGGAGTAGGGATTCATTCCAGCGGCGGACGAGATGGCGACTCGCATCGCCGACATGCTCATGCACATGGGCGGCGACTAGACAGGGCGATCCCTGCAACGGGCATTATTATCCGGGAAGCGTTTGGTTGCGAGGCACGCTGGTGTGAGGGCCTGAGTCGTCAGGCCCTCACAGGGGGACCGCGATGGTGGCCACCGCGCCGCCCGAGGGGCTGTTGGCGAGCGAGACGGAGCCCCCGTGGGCGCTCGCGGCCTCGGAGGCGGCGTGGAGGCCGAGCCCGTAGTGGCGGCCTCCGTCGCGCGAGGAGCGGGAGGAGTCGTCTGTGAAGAGGCGCTCACAGCCGCGTTCGAGGGCGGCGGGAGAGAAGCCCGGTCCGTCGTCGGCCACCTCGATGACGAGGTGGCCGCCCTCGACGTCGCAGGAGACCGCCACGCGCGAGCGCGCGTGCTCAGCGGCGTTGGCCACGAGGTTCGCGGCGGCTCGCGCCAGGGCGGTTCGGTCGAGCGGGGCCTCGGGCGCGCCCGCGACAGCAGGGCCCGTGGTCGCGTCGAGCGTCACGTCTCGCGCCCGGGTGATCTGGGCGGCCTCGGCGAGGACCTGCTCGCAGAGCTCGGCCGGCCGCATGGGGGCCCTCTCCGCCCCGCCGGACCCGCGCGAGGCCTCGATGAGCAGGCGCACGTAGCCGTCGAGCCTTTCGACACTGCCGGCTATGTCGCGCGCGGCGGCCGCGAGGTCGGCGTCTTTCTCGTCTTCCAGCTCCTCCGCCACGAAGTCTGCGTTGGCGCGCAGCACGGTGAGCGGCGTCTTGAGGTCGTGGGCGAGCGACGCCACCTGCTCGCGCTGCCCCCGCTCCGCGGCCCAGCGGGCCTCGAGCGACTCGGCGAGGGAGGTCCGCATGGCGTCCATCGCGGCGAGGACGTCGTTCACCTCGCGCACGTTGGTGCTGCCGACCGCGAAGTCGAGCTCCCCCGCGCCGACGCGCCCCGCTGCCTCCGCGAGCGGCGCCATCTTGCGCGAGATCACGCGGCTCGCACGGCGCGCCACGAGCGCGAGCGCGAGCGCGCTTCCCGCAGCGGCGCCGACGAGCATGAGGTTCTGCGGGTTGGGAAGCAGGCCGGCGAGGTCGCGCGAGACCCACTGCGGCAGGTACTCGCTGACGAGTGCGCAGGCCCCGCCGCCCTTGAGCGGGAACGCGGCGTAGGTGAGGCCCGAGCCCCCGCCCTCGATCTCCACTGTGCCCGGATCCGCGGCGAGTGCCGCACGGGCCATTTCCGTCGCGTCCTCGAGCCGCGTGTCCTCGAGGTCTGTCATCAGCACGTGTCCGTCCTTATTCAGGATGAGGTAGCGGTACGCCGTCGGCACGTCCTGCTGCCCGCAGACGCCGTCGCGTGCCAGGCCCTCCGCGACCTCGCGCGCATTGGCCGGCCCCCAGCTTGCCTCGTAGACGAAGCCCGCGTTGATCGCCGCGGAGAGCGCCATGAACGAGGCGAGCCACGCCGTGGCGACCGCCGCGAACGCGTAGGCGAAGTAGCGCGCGATGACGAAGGAGAGCGGCATGCCCCCGCGACCTCGCGCCCCGGTCCTCAAAGCTGCCACTTGTACCCCATCCCCCAGACGGTCGCGATCGGGTCGGCGCCGGCCTCGGAGAGTTTCCTCCGGGCGCGGCTGACCTGCATGGATATGGCCGCGTCGTCGGCGTCGCTCTCCCAGCCGAGCACCGCCTCGCGGATCTGCGCGCGGCTCATGACCTGCCCGGGGTGGCGGGCGAGGTACTCGCAGATGGCGTACTCGGTGGGCGTGAGCGGCACGGCCTCGCCTCCCACGGCGAGGCCGCGCGCCCCGAGGTCGATCCTCACCTCCCCGAAGGAGAGGGCGTGCGAGCGCGGCCGGCGCTCACGGCGTAGATGGGCCGCGACCTTGGCGCGCAGCTCCGCGGCCCCGAAGGGCTTGCGGACGTAGTCGTCGGCGCCCAGGCCGTAGCCGGCCACGGCGTCCTCCTCGGCCACGCGCGCGGTCAGGAAGATGATGGGCCCGTCGAAGTCCGGGCGGATCTGCCGCACGAGCTCGAAGCCGTCGAGCTCCGGCATCATGACGTCGCAGAGCACGAGGTCGAAGCGCGAGAGGTCCATCCCCGGGACCGCCGTCGGGTCCGCTGCCTTGACGACCTCATGACCATCGCGGCCGAGGACGCGCGCGAGCGCGTCGAGGATCGCCCGTTCATCATCTACTGCCAGTATCCTCGCCATGTTCGACCTCCTGAAACTTCCGTCGGCATTGTACTTGCGCCGCGCTCAGCGGTCCAGAGCCCCGCGCGCAGCCGCGGGCGCGGGCGCCCACATGGCGATCTCAGGGTTGGGCAGCACGCGGTCGGCGATCGAGTGCAGCGCCGACCCCCAGCCGGCGTCGAGCAGGGCATTCCCGCCCAGGACGAGCACTGCGAAGAGGAGGGCGAGCACGGCGGCGAGCGGCTTCCTACGCATCTGCCCTCCCGTCCTCGAAGCGGCAGAACCAGGCGATAAGGACGGCGGCGGTTGCCAGGGTGAGCACGAGGCCAGCAATCGCAGTCGTGAGGAGAGGGGCCGCCGCGCGTGCGGCGTCGATGAAGACCTCCACCCCGAGCGACCCCAGGCGCACGGGCCAGGCGAGCGGCACCCAGCTCAGGGGCGTCGCCAGGGCACCGGTGAGCTCGCCGGTCATGAGGCCGTGCGCAAGTCCGCCCACTGAGAAGAACGCGAGGAGCATCCCCGCCGCGCCGGCGCAGATGGCGGCGTTGCGGCCGAGGCGCAGGGCCACGCCGAGCCCCAGCGCGTAGAGGGGCAGGCTGCCCAGCACGATGCCCGCCCAGGCGGCCGCAAGCGGAGCGGGCCCGAGCGGCAGGCGCCCGGCGACGGCGAGCACGGCCCCGAACACGCCGAGCGCCACGGCCAGCGCGCCCGCGCCGAGCGCCGCAAGGGCGAGCAGCTTCGCCGCGACGGCGCGCCCGCGCGAGGGGACCGCCGTGAGGTTGGCGAGGCGCCCGGCAGCACGCTCTTCGTCCACGGCGAGCCCACAGACGATGGCGGACATGAGCGGCATGAGGGCGCCGAGGAACTGGGCGTAGGCGTCCGCGCCCAGCGCCGGGTCCCATCGGGTTATGGAGAAGTACTCGCCGCAGGCAAGACCGGCTGCCAGGCCGCAGACGAGGTGCACCACTGCGAGCGGGGAGCGCGCCAGGCGCAGGGCCTCGGAGAGCAGGGCCCGCGAGAGAGTCATGCGTGGCGTCGGGTCGGAGAGTCGTGTCACGGCCATCACCTCTCCTCGGAGCGCGCGAACCAGGCCGCGCCCGCCGCCGTGAGCGCGGCGAACGCGAGCGCGCAGACCGCAAGGCCCGCCAGTGTGAGCATGCCGTCCGCCGCGAGCGCCCCGCCGAGCGCCATGTCCGCCGCGAGTGGCTCGCCGCTCGGCAGCACGGGGATGAAGCTCGTAGGGATGACCATGCTCGCCGACGGCGGAAAGAGCTGCGGCAGCGGCATCAGCGACCAGGCGAACCCACCCACGAGCTGGGTGGCGAGCGGGCAGAAGATGCCCGCGAGCATGCCGAGCCGCGCCGTGAGGAAGAGCCCTGCGGGGATCATCCACGCCGCGGTCACCGTGTTGACGAGCGCGCAGAGGAGCATCGTGAGCGTGCCCGCGACCGTGAGGCCCTGCGAGGAGAACGCCGATCCCGCGAGGTAGATGCCGAAGACCACGAGGTTCGAGAGCGCGCAGAGCGCGAGGCACCAGAGCGCCTTGGCCCACCAGGCGCGCCTAAGCGGGAAGCCCAGGCCCAGAAGCCCCCGCATCCGCGTGCGCGCGTCCGCCCGCGCGACGCACGCCACCACGAGCGAGAGAGACACGGGCAGGAAGAGCGCGTACCAGTAGTTCCACGCGCTGAAGATCTGCACGCCCCGGTAGGGCATCGCGCCGAGCAGCGGCATCGGCAGCGCCATGAGCACGGCCAGGCGAACCGGTGCTGCGTGGCGCGACTTCAGGGCCTCGGCGCGCAGGCACGCGAGCAGGCCGCCTTTCTCGCCCGTCATGCCGCCACCTCCCCGCGCGCTCGACGCCCCTCCCGGCAGACGCTCATGAAGAGTTCCTCGAGGTCCTGCCCGGACCGAAGCGCATCCTCGTAGGCGAGGCGCCCCCCGTAGATGATGCCGATGGTGTCAGCCATCTGCTGCACCTCGGAGAGGATGTGGCTCGAGACGATCACCGTCGTACCCGCCGCCGCGAAGCCGCGGATCTGGTCGCGCAGCTCCTCGATGCCGATGGGGTCGAGGCCGTTGGTGGGCTCGTCGAGCACGAGCAGGCGTGGCCGGGCGATCAACGCCAGCGCGAGTCCCAGGCGCTGCCGCATGCCCATCGAGAAGCGCCCGGCGCGCTTCTTCCCGGTGTCCGCGAGGCCCACGGCGGCGAGCACCTCATCTACGCGGCTCTCGGGAAGGCCCAGCAGCGTGGTGCGCACGCGCAGGTTCTCGCGCGCGGTGAGGTTGGGGTAGAGCGGCGCCTCCTCGATGAGGCTGCCGATTGCGTAGAGGTCCTCGCGGCGCCAGGCGTGCCCGGCAAAGAGGATCTCCCCGGCCGTCGGCCGCAGCATCCCGCAGATCATCTTGAGCGTTGTCGACTTGCCGGCGCCGTTGGGGCCGAGCAGCCCGTACACCTCGCCCTCGCGGATATGAAGGCTCACGTCGGCCACGGCATCCTGCGCCTGGTCGCCGCGGCCGAAGCGCTTGGTGAGCCCGCGCGTCTCGAGCATGTAACCCATGGGTTCGTCCTTTCTCTTCCGGGCGCGCGGGCCGAGTCGCCGTGCCCGCGCGCCTTACCTTTCGGGTTCACCATCCATGGTGGGGCGCGTTTCTAACGAAGCCGTAACGGCCGTTGGGATCTTTTGGCGCCAGCCCTTCTCGACCCGTACGCCACTCATGGTGTGTTTATCGCGATAACAAGGACGGAGGTGCCCGCGGCACGCAATAAGTACCCGGAGGAGACGGTCGAGAAGATCAGGGGTGACGGCCCAGCGAGGGTTGATTTCCGATCTCAGCCGAACACATTGAGCGGATAGGCCGTTCCCGCAGTTAGCCGAACGCCCCCGAGGCCCTATTCAGGCCACGGGGGCGTCGTTTTCCCAGTTGAAGGAACGGTGGAGATGTGTTTCGATGGGTCCGGTGGCCATGCTCCGCCCGCCGCCCGGCACCTCTTCCCAGACTCAGCCGGACGGTCGGTCCGTCTATTCCGTTTTCGCCCTTAGGC
>JAXKGH010000074.1:0-5795 GCA_036550475.1 Collinsella sp.
ACGCCCAACGCACAAAATGAGCTCGCGCGCATCGACGTGCGTATGGCCTGGGACGATGCCTACCGCGGCTTTTTGAACGCGCTCGAGCGCGAGACCGGCAAACCCGTCGTAACCTGCGGCGACTTTAACGTGGCGCATGAGGAGATCGACCTTAAGAACCCCAAGTCCAACCGCGGCAACGCAGGCTTTTCGGACGAGGAACGCGGCAAGTTTACCGAGCTGCTCAACGCCGGCTTTACCGATACCTGGCGCGCGGCAAACCCCGACGTCGAGGGCGTCTACAGCTGGTGGAGCTATCGCTTTAATGCCCGCAAGAACAACGCCGGCTGGCGCATCGATTACTTTCTGGTAAGCGATTCGATCGCCGCCAACGTTCGCGACACCGGCATCCGCGGCGACATCTTTGGCAGCGACCACTGCCCCGTCACCCTCACGCTAGAGCTCTAGCCCCAAGTAATTCCTCTAGGGGACAGAGGAAAACAGATCATGTGACCCCTCTCCCTCTATAAGGTGCGGTGGAATAGTTCCTGTTTGGGCAGCAAATAGCCAAAAACGAGAACCATTCCACCGCAAGCTCGTGAGGGAACGCGAAATGCCTTACAGCCCGTATTTCACGACGACACGGTTAATGCGGCGACACCAAGGCTTGTACAAGGCGGCCAAAAACACGCAGGTCGCAAGGCCGTGCGTAATATCGAACGGCACTGCCGTGGCAAGACGCGCCATGGTGCCCGCCCACGTGAGCGGTTGAACAAAACCGATGATGTCATACGCGTTGATCACCACGCCGTACAGCAAACCCGACGCAAAGCCGTAGGTCAGTAGCGCCGGCATGCGCACGGCTCCGTCCGCACGGTCGAACGCACCCGCATGCGCCAGCGCGCCGCCAACATAGCCAACCAGACCCCAGGCATACATCTGCCACGGCGTCCACATGCCCTGCCCAAAAAAGAAATTGCTGGTCAGCGCCGCCAGCGCGCCAACCATAAAACCATTGTGGCGACCAAGCGTCGCCCCCGCGATAATGGCGATGGCGCTCACCGGTTTAAAGTCGGGAATGGGCCCGAACAGGATGCGCCCCGCCGCCGCCAGCGCCGCCAGCACCAGCGTGGGCATAATCTGGCGCAAACCTGGACGAGATGCCTCGTAACCCGCAAAGAACAGCGCAAGCACCAACGCCACCACAACCAGCATGGCCAACGCTGCCTGCTCAACACCCGCCAGCAACGCGGCAGCCATCACCGCCGGCACCGCCAACAACAGCGGGATCTCCAGTTTTGCAAGCAAACGCGAGAAACGACAGTCCGTCATCCCATCACGCCCTATAGAACACGTTGTCGGCAAAGAAGTCGGCCGGGGACTCCATGCAGGCAATCTCGCCGTCAAACATCATGGCGACGTCGTCGGCTACCTGCTCGGCAAAGTCCAAATCGTGCGTAGCCATGATGACGGTGCCGCCAGCCTTCGCATGGTCACGCAGGGCGCGGGCGATGATGCGGCGGCTCTCCAGGTCCAAGCCTTTCGTGGGCTCGTCAAGCAGCAGCAGCTCGGGGTCGATCAGCAGCAGCTTTGCCAATGCGAGCAGCTGGCGCTGTCCGCCCGAGAGGTCGTAGGGGTGACGCGTCTCCAGGCCGTCCAGTCCAAGTTGCACCGCACGCTCCCGCGCCAAGTTCTCGTCATATCCGCAGGTCGAGGCCCATTCCATCAGCTCGTCGTGCACTGTCTCGGCGACCAGCAGGGCCTTGGGGTTCTGCGGCAGCAGCGTCGCCGAAGCCGCCCCGCGCACCATGCGCCCACGCTGCAGCTTAGCCGTCTTGGCCAGCACCGAGAGCATCGTCGACTTGCCGCAGCCGTTTCCGCCCACGATCGCATGCACCGCGCCGGCTGAAAACGTCACATCGAGCCCGCGCAGCACCCAGCCGGACGCTCGATCGTAGCGAAACCAGCCTTCCGACAGGGTGGTAGCCGACCCGCCGTGCATTTTTTGGAGTATTCTGCTTCCATCCGTGCGCGGGAAGGCTTCCGAGCCGTTCTCGAGCGACGTTTGCGCCACAAATTCAGACGATTTGTCCAATTCCGAACTTTTTTTCGCGCTCGATACGTCCCCGGGCGGTTCCAGAGAGCCCAAATTGTCCTCACGCCTGCTGAATACTCCTTTATTTGCACATCGGATGGCACCCCACCCCAACATGTCATCGGACAACAGCGATTCTCGGCGTCCCAAAGAAGCCATATCCGCCACCTCGCGCACGCGACCGTCCTCAATCCGGTACGCACACGTCGCGTATTCGAGCATTGGGCGCGGCTGATGCGTCGCCACAACAACCGTGCAGCCCAGCTCGCGATTCACGCGAAACAGCGCATGCAGAAAACTCTTCTCGGCAACGGGGTCGAGCTGAGACGTGGGCTCGTCGAGCAGCAGCACGCGCGGGCGCAGCGTCAGAACGGCAGCCAACGACAGCAACTGTTTGCGACCGCCCGAAAGCGTGTCAGTATCGCGGTGAAGCCAATCTTCCAGCCCAAAGAAATAGCTGGTCTCAGCTACGCGACGGCGCATCTCATCACGCGCTAGCCCCAAGTTTTCCAGGCCAAACGCCATCTCGTGCCACACGGTTTCGCACACGATCTGGTTCTCGGGATCCTGGAACACATAGCCCACGCGCTCCGCCGATGCCCGCACATCCATGTCGGCGACGTTCTCGCCCAGCACGCGCGCATCACCAGTGCGCTCGCCCGCCGGAGCGATCTCGGGTTTGAGCAGCGACAGCAGCGTCGACTTGCCCGAACCGGTACCGCCAACAAGCAGTGCAAACGCACCTTGGGAAACACGCCAATCAAGCCCCTCGAGCACCGGTGCCTCGGCCCCGGGGTAGGCAAAACTAAGGCCTCGCACCTCAATCGCCGGCGCGGCCGAGCCATATACCACACCCGCCGCCGAGCTCCTATCCAACCGAGCCATCAGCCAAACCTCTTCTCATCAATCGCGTGCGACGCGCAAGGCAGCATCATCCAGGCAGCGTACACGACATAGCCCAGCCACGGCGCCGGCACCGATAGTTGCGGGTAAAACGAATACTGTGTCGTCGCGGTCCATGCCACCGCCACGGCAGCCGCGCCAAACAGCGCAAGCCCCACCAGCGCGGCAACGTCGCCGCGCCCCAGTCGATACCGCGCATACGTCGTACGACGCGTCGCGGCACCCCACCCGCGCGAGCGCATCGTGTCCGCGCGCTCCAGCGAATCTTCCATGCCCCAGCCCATCAACACGCTCGATGCCCGTAGGCGCGAACGCACGGGATCGGCCGGCGCGCGACCCGGCACATCAATCGCATCCTGCACCGCCAGTACCGTACGACCGCGGCGCAAAAACTGTGGGATAAGCCGCATGCACATCGAAATCATGAGCGCGATCACCGGTGCGGCGTTACCCAGAAGCGCAAGCACCTTGTCGTAGCCAAGCATCGACGCCGCAGCCTCAAACCACAGTACGCTCGCCACAAACAACCCGCCCATGCACAGGCCGTATACCATACTCTCCAGATACACCGCACGCATGCCAATACGGAACAGCTCCGTCGAGCCCGAGGCGCTAAACAGCGGATTGAGCACCGCGATAATCAAAATCACCGGCAGCTGCCAGCGAAGCGCCCCCAACGTGCGCGCAGCACCGCGCGTCGCAAGCCCGTACGCCAGCCCGCCCGCAAGCGACAGCGCGATCAGCACCGGTTGCATCGAGAACATGGTGAGCCCCAGCGTCAGTACCATGTAGAGGGCCGGCACCGCCGGATGCGACATCGAGAATGCCGCGACGGGCTCGCCGCCAAACTCTTCTCGTATGTTGTCCACGGGCACCCCCGTCCCCTAGCTCAAACGACGGCTCCGTAGCACCGCCAACGCCGCACGCAAGCAGCGCAAACGCCACACCAGCGACGCAAGCCTCAACCGCCGCAAACCAATCGTTACGCGCTCATCATATGCCTGCGGTATCATATTGCGCCGTGTATCGTTTCCAAACACACGTCTCTATAACGTAACAGGAGATCACATGGACGCAACCGCAATTATCCTCGCTGCCGGCGAGGGCACCCGCATGAAGTCGAACCACTGCAAGGTTTCGCACAAGATCCTGGGCAAGCCCATGGTCCAGTGGATCGTCGACGCCACCATCAAGGCTGGCTGCAGCCGCGTCGTGGTCGTCATCGGCAGCCACGCCGACGAGATGCGCGCCCTCATCGACGGCGCCTACGCCAACAGCGCCACCAAGGTCGAGTGCGTTGAGCAGACCGAGCGCCTGGGCACCGGCCACGCCGTGAAGGTCGCGCTCGAGGCCTGCGGCATCACGCAAGGCCCCGTCGTCGTGCTCAACGGCGACTTGCCGCTCATCACCGCCGACACCGTCGCCAAGTTCGCGCAGACCGTCGCCACCGGCGAGCTCGCCTGCACCGTCATGACCATGACCCCGCCCGACCCCTTTGGCTACGGCCGCATCAAGCTGGGCGCCGACGGCCAGATCGAGCGCATCATCGAGCAGAAGGACTGCACGCCCGAGCAGGCCGCCACGCTGCTGGAGTGCAACGCCGGCTGCTACGCCTTTGACGGCGCGCAGCTCGCCGCCCACATTAACGAGATCGGCAACGACAACGCGCAGTCCGAGTACTACCTGCCCGACATGCTCGAAATCCTCAAGGGTCACGGCCAGGCGGTCTCCATCTTCCACTGCGATGACTACCGCGACGGCCTGGGCGTCAACAGCCGCATTCAGCTCGCGCAGCTCACCGCCATCGCGCGCGACCGCATCAACGAGCACTGGATGGCCGAGGGCGTCACGTTCATCGATCCCACGCAGGCCTGGATCGGCCCCGACGCTGTTATCGGCCGTGACACCGTCGTGTGGCCGCAGACGCACCTGATCGGCCACGTCACCGTGGGCGAGGAGTGCCAGCTTGGCCCCAACAGCCGCCTCACCGACACCACCGTCGGCAGCGGCTGCGTCATCGATGAGACTATCGCCATCGAGGCCGTCATCGAGAACGGCGTCGACTGCGGCCCGCGCGCCTACCTGCGCCCGGGCACCCACATGCTCGACGGATCCAAGGCCGGAACGCACGTGGAGATCAAGAAGTCCACGATCGGCGAGGGCTCCAAGGTGCCGCACCTGTCCTACATCGGCGACACCACCATGGGCTCCGGCGTCAACGTGGGCGCGGGCTCCATCACCTGCAACTACGACGGCGTGCACAAGCACAAGACCGTCATCGGCAAGGACGCCTTCATCGGTTCCGACACCATGATGGTCGCGCCTGCCCAGATCGGCGACGGCGCGCTCGTGGCCGCCGGCTCCGTCATCACCGAGCCGGTCCCGGCCGACGCACTTGGCCTGGGTCGTGCCCGCCAGGTAAACATTGAGGGCTGGGCCGCCGATTACCGCCGCCGTCTGCACGAGGACGACGAGGTATAACGTTTTACCAAGCATCTAAGGAGCTGTTCCCATGGGGGCGGCTCCTTTTTCTATCGTGACCTGCGCAACCGGATGAGTGGTCGGTTCGTGTCCGTTGACGGTAAAGACGTTATCAAGACCCGATTAACCCCGTCGCGCGGTTACAATGCAACAAGGCATCTATATGGCATTCGATATAAAGGAGAAGGGTAATGCCGATTAATGATCCCGAGAAGTCGGAGAATATGCGCAAGTCCATCCGCGTGTATTCCGGTTCCTCCAACCGTCCCCTCGCTCAGAAGATCGCTGAGTACCTTGGGGTCGAGCTTTCGGGCCTTACGCTAAAGCAGTTCGCCAA
>JAXKGH010000075.1:0-13250 GCA_036550475.1 Collinsella sp.
CTTTCGGGTGCGGCGTTGTTGTGCAATTTTACGATTGCTTCCGACATTTTTACAGGAGAGCCTGTTTCTTATGTATAGAGTTTGGTCTCGGTAAAAAGATGCGATAACATACGGACAGTTTTGTCAATCCGAACTGGGGAAATGAAAGGCAAGCTGCATGACCCTTCTCGAACTGTTCCAGCTGCTGAAGAAGCACCTTCAGCTGGTCATCACCCTTCCGGTGGTCTGCGCGATCGCCATGGGCATCGTGTCCTTCGTTGCGATGGACAACACCTATACCGCGACGACGAGCATGTACATTCTCGCCAAGACCGACGATAGCGGTCAGATGAGCTACAACGATCTCTCGGCGAGTCAGATGCTTTCCAACGATATCGCCACGCTGCTGGATAGCGATAGCGTTAAGAGCGGCGCAGCCAATGAACTGGGCCTCACCGATCTGGATGACTACAAGGTGTCTGTTTCCTCCGAGACCACCACGCGTGTCATTACGCTTTCGGTTACCGGCACCGATGCCAAGGAGACGGCTAAGGTCGCAAAGGCCATGGCCAGCTCGGTGAGTACGGTCGCTCAGAACGTCGGCGCTGCCCAGAGCATCAACGTTATCGACGAGGCTAAGACCCCCGAAGCCCCCAGCGGTCCCAAGCGTATGCTGTACGTTGCTGTCGCGTTCCTCGCCGGTATCTTTATCGCAGTCGCCTATGTCGTTTTGGCAGACATGCTCAATACCCGCATCCGCGGTGCCGAAGAGGCAGAAGAGCTCCTGGGCATTCCCGTTGTTGGCCGAATTCCGGCTATGAAAGGTGGTAAATAGGCATGGCTAAGGCAAAGAACACCGATAAGCTCGTTGTACAGAATGCCGCCAAGACCCTTCTGGCCAACATCCGCTTTGCGAGCGTGGACGACCCCATTCGCACTATTACCGTCACGTCCTCGATTCCCAACGAGGGCAAGTCTACGGTTTCCATCAACCTTGCCCAGGCTATCGCCACGAGCGGCAAGTCCGTGCTCCTGGTCGAGGCCGATATGCGCCGCAGGTCCCTTTCCGATATGCTCGGCGTTCGTTCGCGCGGCGGACTCTATGCGGTCCTTTCCGAGCAGATCTCCATTGACCAGGCAATTGTCGAGACGGGTCAGAAGAACTTCTACTTCCTCGATGCCGAGCCGCATATTCCCAATCCTGCCGACATCATTGTCTCTCACCGCTTTGCCAAGTTGGTAAAGGCACTGTCCGCCAAGTTCCAGTACGTCATCTTTGATGCTCCCCCGGTCGGCACCTTCATCGATGCTGCCGAGATTGCCAGCCTGACCGACGGTACGCTGTTCGTGGTGCGCGAGGACTTCACCAAGCGCGAGGAGGCACTCAACGCTATCGGCCAGCTTAAGAAGTCCGAAAAGGTCAAGCTCATCGGTACCGTTATGAACTACTGCGAGACCGAGACCAGCGAGTACTACTACTCCTACTACACCAAGGACGGTAAGAAGGTGAAGAAGGGCTCGGACGATCAGGGGACTTCCAAAAAGGGCATCTTCACCAACCGAGCAAACGTTTAGTTGATTAAGGCTGACCTATGCGTGACATTCATTGCCATATCTTGCCGGGTGTAGACGACGGCGCCGCCGATCTCGATGAGAGCTTGGCGATGCTCGAGGCTGCCAAGCGGGCCGGTGTAACCAGAATCGTTTGCACTCCTCACTGCCGTGATCCCTATTTTGATTACGACAAGATGTGGGATGCCTTTGAACTGCTGCGTGATAACGCTGACGGTTTTCCGCTCCAGATGGGCTTCGAGGTCAACCATCGAAAGCTCGTTGAACTTGGTATCGATGCCGCGGAGCACTTGCATTTCGATGGAACCAACGAGTTTCTGCTCGAGCTTTCGACGCATGCCGATGCGTATGCGTTTAGAGAGTACGAGAACACGATTTACGATTTGCAGTGCCGTGGCTACCAGGTGATCATCGCTCATCCTGAGCGCTATCGTGCGGTTCAAAAGGATGTAAGCGTGGCGGAGCGCCTGGTCGATATGGGCTGCAAGCTGCAGGCTTCGGCGGACTTTATTGCCGGCGGTCGCTTTGGTCGCGAAAAAAAGCCGGCACAGCGCCTGTTCGATCAGAACCTGTACAGCTTCATCGCGAGCGATGCCCATAACGTGGGTCATTACGACTGCCTGGCGAAGGCTCGCGCGAAGTTTAGCGTGCGCGGAGCTCATTTTCGCTAATATCTGTCCCTAACGTTCGCATTGAATGAAAGGGCAGCCATGGATATCCAACTTAAGACGGGATGCTTTGATGACGCGGCGTTGGTGCGCCGCGTCGTTTTTATGGACGAGCAGGGCTACGAGAATGAGTTCGACGCTATCGACGAGGATCAGAACTGCATTCATGTGACGCTCTATGTAGACGGCGAGCTTGCCGGTTGCTCGCGCGTGTTTCCCGAGGAGCTTGAGCGCGTGGCTGACGCAGAGGCCCCGGTGTTGCCGGCATGCGACATGGACGAAGGCGTTGCGGCGGGGGAGGCCTACATTATGGGGCGCGTCGCCGTGCTGCCGGCTATGCGTCGTCGCGGACTGGCGAGTGCGATCGTCGAGGCCAGTGCTTCGTGTGCACGCGATGCCGGCGCTAAGCTTATTAAGCTGCATGCGCAGGAATACGTGTTGCCGCTCTATGCAAAGGCGGGCTACACGCAAATTGCCCCGGTAGATTACGAAGACGAGGGCCAGCCCCATGTCTGGATGGCCAAGCGCGTAGATGGCAGATAGGGACGTTCCTTTTCTGCCGGCAGCTGGGGACACTCCTTGGCAATTGACGCATTGGAGCGCTCGGACATACAGTTTTTCGATTCCGTATGTATATATGCGCGCTATTGGGTTATAAAATCTAAGTCTGAACATAGCAGGTCTGCGATACGGCTCGGGCGACCGGGCCGTTTTTGCGGACGGGGGTAGCGCGAAAGGACTGCATATGCGTCAATTTAAGACCGAGAGCAAAAAACTGCTCGACCTCATGATCAACTCCATCTACACCAATAAGGAAATCTTCCTGCGCGAGCTTATCTCTAACGCGAGCGACGCCGTCGACAAGCTCAACTTTAAGAGCCTGCAGGACCCGAGCGTCAAGCTCGACCAGGGCGACCTGGCTATTCGCGTCTCCTTTGATAAAGACGCCCGCACCATTACCATCTCGGATAACGGCATTGGCATGACCGCCGAGGAGCTCGAGCGCAACCTGGGCACCATCGCCCATTCCGGCTCCGAGGAGTTTAAAACCGAGAACGCCGAGCAGCAGGGTTCGGATGTCGATATCATCGGCCAGTTTGGCGTGGGCTTCTACTCGGCCTTTATGGTCGCTAGCCATGTAAAGGTCGTGAGCCGCGCTTATGGCGAGGACGTCGCCCATGCGTGGGAATCTGACGGTCTTGAGGGCTACACCATCGAGGACGGCGAGCGCGCCGAGCACGGTACCGATGTCATCCTGACACTGCGTGAGAACGAGAAGCTCGACGCCGACGGCGAGGCCGAGACCTATGATCGCTTCCTGACCGAGTGGGGCCTCAAGAGCCTGATTCAGCAGTACAGCAACTATGTGCGCTACCCGATCCAGATGATGGTGTCCAAGAGCCGTCAAAAGCCCAAGCCCGAGGACGCGCCGGACGACTACAAGCCCGAGTACGAGGACTACCAGGAGCTCGAGACAATCAACTCCATGACGCCGATCTGGAAAAAGCGCAGCTCCGACGTTGAGCAGAAGGATTACAACGAGTTCTACAAGTCCACGTTCCACGATTTTGACGATCCGGCGCGCACCATCAGCTTCCACGCCGAGGGCACGCTCGAGTACGACGCCCTACTGTTTGTACCGGGCCGCGCGCCGTTCGATCTGTACAGCAAGGACTACGAGAAGGGTCTGGCGCTCTACAGCTCCAACGTGTTGATTATGGAGAAGTGCGACGACCTGCTGCCCGACTACTACAACTTTGTGCGCGGTGTCGTGGACTCTGCCGACGTGACGCTCAATATTTCGCGTGAGACGCTGCAGCAGAACCGTCAGCTCAAGGCCATTGCCAAGCGTGTCGAGAAGAAGATCACCGCTGACCTTGAGGATATGCGTGACAACGACCGCGAGGCCTACGAGAAGTTCTTTGAGAACTTTGGCCGCGGCCTTAAGTACGGCATCTACTCGAGCTATGGCATGAAGGCCGATGAGCTCGCCGACCTGTTGCTGTTCTGGTCTGCCAAGGAACAGAAGATGATTACCCTGGCCGAGTATGCCAAGGGCATGCCCGAGGATCAGAAGGCCATCTACTACGCCGCCGGTGACTCGCGCGAGCGCTTGGCCAAGATGCCCGTGGTAAAGGGCGTGCTCGACCGCGGCTATGACGTGCTGCTGCTGACGCAGGATGTGGATGAGTTCACGTTCCAGGCTATGCGTGAGTACGTTGCCGCCGATATGCCCAAGATCTATGAGGACGACGCAGCTCGCGAGGCTGCCGAAAAGGCTGTGGCCGACGGTGCCGAGCCCGAGGTCGAGGATCGTCATCTGGAGCTCAAGAACGTCGCGACCGGTGATCTTGACCTGGCGACCGAGGATGAGAAGAAGGAGGCCGAGGACGCCACCAAGGAGAACGAGGACCTCTTTAGCGCTATGAAGGAGGCACTCGGTGACAAGGTCGAGAAGGTCGCCGTCTCCGCGCGCCTGACCGATGCCCCCGCTTGCATCACCACCGAGGGTCCGCTTTCGCTTGAGATGGAGAAGGTACTCCAGAAGGGACCCGAGGGCGCGCCCGACGGCATGCCCAAGAGCCAGCGCGTGCTCGAGCTCAACGCCAAGCACCCGGTCTTTGACAAGCTTGTCGCTGCCCAGAAGGCAGGCGACGCCGACAAGATCAAGCAGTACTCCGGTCTGCTCTATGACCAGGCTCTGCTGGTCGAGGGCATTTTGCCCGAGGACCCCGTTGCCTTCGCGGCGGCTGTTTGCAACTTGATGTAGTTCGGTAGTTACGCCTTTGGTTCCGCCGTTCTAACGAACGGCGGACCGATCGACGCTGCAAACCCGCCAGAGCGGCAATCTGCCTTTCAGCTTCAGCGGCATGACCAGAAGGTCAATGCCGCTTCGCTTCAAGGCACCTTGCTCGCTCTGGCGGGTTTTCGCTGTAGTTGCCAAAACATCAGCGCTTCCGTTGCTGTAGTCATTGGGGACGTTCTTAAATGACTAGTCGAACTGCTAATTTGTGCGGGTTGTGGTTTTGCGACCTGCTGAAATTAAAGATACTGTACAACTGTACGCTAACTCATCTTCGTAGTATATTGCTACCCGCAAAACTCGATACCATTGTGCGCCGAGACGCTGAAGCGCCTACGTACAATGGTTGTCGATAGTACGATTTGATTCAACGACAGGATGGATGGTCCAAGCGTGAGTCTCGGCAGCAAACTATCCGATGCAAAGGTCTCCTTTGCGATATTTAAGCGCGACATTAAGCGACTGCTTGTGAACCCCGTCGCCCTGGTGGTTACCCTCGGCGTGTGCGTTATTCCCTCGCTGTATGCCTGGTACAACATCGTGGCCAACTGGGATCCGTACGGAAACACCCAGGGTATCGAGATTGCCATCGCCAACAACGATCAGGGCACCCAAAACGAACTGGTGGGTGAGCTCAACGCGGGCGACAAGGTTGTCGATCAGCTCAAGGAGAACGATCAGTTGGGCTGGACCTTCGTCGATTCGGCGGCCGATGCCAAGGAGGGCGTCGAGAGCGGTGAGTACTATGCGGCCATCGTAATCCCCAAGAACTTCTCGGATAACCTGGTTTCGATGCTCGACGGCAACTACCATCAGCCAAAGCTCACGTACTACGTCAATGAGAAGAAGAGCGCTATTGCGCCCAAGGTTACCGACACCGGTGCAAGCACCATCGAGGAGCAGATCAACTCGGAATTTGTCTCCACGGTGGGCGAGACCGTTGCCAGTATTGCCAAGGATGCCGGAGTCGATTTAAAGGACAAAACGACCCAGACCCGGGATTCGCTGACTGGTTCGGTTTCAGAGGCATCCGATACCTTGGGCGAGGTGCGTGATTCGATTGGTGACATGAATGCCGCCATCGATAAGACAAGCGGCTCGATCGCATCGGCCGATGCCGTGTTGGCGGGCCTGCAGGGCCAGACGCCCTCTCTAACGCAGGCAATCGCTCAGGGCAATGACCTGCTGGGCGAGGCCCGCACTGCGGCGGGCAACTCTGTCGCCTCGCTCTCTAAGGCGCTCTCGGAAGGCAGCCTTGCGCTCACCAAGACGTCAGCCTCCGCGAACGCTGCGATTGGCAAGCTGACGGGCACGGTCACATCTACGACCGCCCGCATCGACAACTCGCTCGAGTCTCTCCAAGCGACGATTGACCACAATAAGGCCGTTATCGGGCACTTGGAAATTTTCGTCAATGACACGTCGACAGGTTCCAAGGAAATTGACGCGCGCATTGTATCGACCATCGATTTGCTCCGCGAGCAGAATGAAAAGCTTCAGAGCATCAAGGACGGTCTGTCTGCGCAGTCGAGCGCCATGGCGAATGACGCCGCGGCTGTCTCGGGTGCCAGCGACGCTATCAATAACGCAATCCAGACTGGTGCGACCAACCTTGGCGAGGCTCAGACGGATCTGGGGCAGAACGCGCTGCCGAAGGCTTCGAGCGCGCTGGACTCCTTCGCCGCCGTTTCGGGCGACCTGACCGGCATCGTATCGGGTCTTACGCCCACGATTTCGAGTGCGCGTGGCACGCTGGCTCAACTCGATGCGACGCTCAAGCAGGCCAAGACCATGCTGTCCCAGACCGACGGTTCTCTTGCCAAGGTCCAGGACAGGCTCGCAACCGCCGCCAATGACATCGCGGCCCTGCAGACTTCCGAGTCCATGGGCGAGCTGGCTGATCTGGTGGGCGTCGACGTCAATGACATCGCAGATTTTATGGCATCTCCGGTTGAGCTCACGTCCAAGTCAATCTATCCGGTCAAGAGCTTTGGCTCGGGCATCGCGCCCTTCTACACCAATCTGGCGCTGTGGGTAGGCGGCTATGTGCTCATCGCTATCTACAAACTCGAGGTCGACCGCGAGGGCATCGGTAGCTTTACGGCACGTCAGGGCTACTTTGGCCGCTGGCTGCTGCTAGTGATCCTGGGCGCGTTCCAGGCCATTATCGTTACGGTGGGCGATCTGGCCATTGGCGTTCAATGCGTCAATCCGCTGCTCTTTGTGCTGGGCGGCATCGCTATCTCGTTCACCTACGTCAACATCATCTATGCGCTGTCCACCACCTTTAAGCATATCGGTAAAGCCATTGGTGTCATCCTCGTCATTGTGCAGATCCCCGGCTCGTCGGGCATGTATCCCATCGAGATGATGCCCGGTTTCTTCCAGTGGCTGCACCCGCTGCTGCCCTTTACCTACGGCATCAATCTGCTGCGCGAGACGGTCGGCGGCATGTACTCGTTCAACTACCTGTTTAACTTGTGCATTCTGGGCGTGTTCCTGATCGTGGCGCTCTTTATCGGTCTGCAGCTGCGTCCGCTGCTGCTCAACCTCAACCTGCTCTTTGACAAGCAGCTTTCCACGACGGGTCTGATGATCTGCGAGTCCAATGACCTGCCGCGCCAGCGCTACTCGCTGCGCACGGCCATGCGTGTCATGCTCGATTCCGATTCGTATCGTCGCGAACTGCTCGATCATGCGGTCGCCTTTGAACATCGCTACCCGTACTACATTAAGGGCGGTTTCGCCGCTGTAGTCGGCGTGCAAGTGTTGCTCTTCGTTCTGTCGACGGTTCTCGATATCGACAACAATGGCAAGATCATTCTACTGGTCATCTGGATTATCTCGGTCATTGCCATCTGCGGCTGGCTCATCAACATCGAGTACATCCGCTCGAGCCTCAACACCCAGATGCGCATCTCGGCGCTTTCGGATGAGGACCTGCGCCGCGAGATGCGCGAGCACACGGCCGCCATTCCGGCCGCTCGTCGCATGTTCGGCTTGAATGCGAGCGAGCGGGGGTCTGAACCCAAGACTCAGGCTGTCAGCCAATGTGGTCATCGCGATGCGGTCCATGTGCCCGAGAACGGGGATGACACGTTTGTGATGAATGAAAAGAACGCCCCGCTCGGCAAGCACTCCAAAGGAGGTGAGGCATAAATGAAGAACATCCTGCATCTGTTTAAGCGCGATGTCCAAAACGTGTCTCGCTCCGTAATCGGCTTGGTTGTCGTGATGGGCCTCATTATCGTGCCGTGCCTGTACGCGTGGTTTAACATCGCCGGCAGCTGGGATCCGTACGGCAACACCGGCAATCTTAAGATCGCCGTGGTCAACACCGATGAGGGTTACGAGAGCGATCTGATCCCCGTTGAGGTCAACGTGGGCGAAAACGTGACGTCCGCGTTGCGTGGCAACGAGAACTTCGACTGGGTTGTGCTCAACGATCGCGATAAAGCTATCGAGGGCGTAAAGTCAGGCGCGTACTATGCTGCCGTCGTTATCCCCAAAACGTTTAGCTCCGACATGATGACGCTTTTCTCGACCGACGTGAAGCACGCCGATATCGAGTTTTATGAGAACCAGAAGGCCAACGCCATCGCACAGATCGTGACCGAGAAGGGCTCGAGCGCCGTTCAGAGCCAGGTTAACGAAACCTTTACCGAAACCATTACGACTATCGGTCTTAAAACCGTGTCCAGTCTGCTCGACTACATGAGCACCGACCAAGTGAGCAACTTTATCGCCAACCTGTCCTCGACGCTCGGCGATTCGATTGAGGACTTGCAGGACATTCAGGCCAGCGCAACGTCGCTTGCGGGCATTTTGAGCTCCACGTCCGATTCGCTGACGTCGGCGGGCGGTATGCTCAAGCAGTCCGGATCGACCGAGGAGTCGGTGAAGCAGCTCATGCAGCATGCCGAGAGCGGTATTGCCGATTCCGAGCAGGCGCTCAAGTCCGGCAGCGATGCGATTGATGCCGCTATTGATGGGAGCGCGGGTTCGTTCGATAACGTTTCTACCGAGCTCGCAAAGGCATTCGACGCTGCAAACCAGCATGTCAATCTTACGGTGTCTCAGCTCAACGATGGCGCAGCGTCACTCTATACGCGTGCCGACGAGATTGATGCCACGGCCGATAAGCTCCGCAGTCTTGCTGGCCAGGTGAGTAACGATAAGCTCAAGGCAGGGCTTGAGGACGCGGCTGCTGAGCTTGACAAAACCGCGATGGAGTACCGCAACAATGCCAATGAGCTGACGAATATCGCGACGTCGCTCACGAAGAGTATGACGGAGGTTAACAAGTTGCGTGCCGAGGTCGATCAGGCAATCGCGGATGCCAAGGCTGGTATCTCGGGCGCCAAGATTGACTACGACTCTACGTTCTCGGTTAAGGCCAAGGAGCTCAAGAAGACTATTTCGGGCGTTTTGGATTCGCTCAACGGTATCTCGGGCGACCTGGATAGTGCTGTTGCTGGCCTGACCGATGCATCCGGTTCGCTGGCAAAGGGCCTCTCCAAGGCTGCAAAGCTGGTCAACAAGGCTTCCGATCAGCTGGGTGAGGCGTCGGACAAGATCAGCGCGTTTAAGGACGAGCTTGATGGGGCCCTGATGTCGGACGACCTTGCTACGATCAAGACGATGATCGGCAATGATCCCGAGGGCCTGGCCGTGTCGCTTTCCGGCCCCGTCGCGCTCGACCGCAAGCCGGTCTATCCGATCCGCAACTACGGCTCGGCCATGGCGCCGTTCTACACGATTCTGTCGCTTTGGGTCGGCTCGATCGTGCTGGCGGCCATGATGAAGGTCTCGGTTGACGATGAGCTTATCAACGAGCTCATCCCCGTGCGCCTGCACGAGATCTATCTGGGTCGTTATCTGTTCTTTGGCGGTTTGGCTCTGCTGCAGGCAACGCTCGTGTGCGCGGGCGACATTCTGTTCTTTGGCATTCAGTGCGACAACCCGCTGCAGTTTGTGCTGGCGGGCTGGGTCGCGAGTCTCGTGTTCTCCAATATCGTCTACACGCTTACGGTTTCGTTTGGCGATATCGGCAAGGCGCTCGCAGTCGTGCTGTTGGTCATGCAGGTCGGCGGTTCGGGCGGCACGTTCCCCATCGAGATGACAGGCCCCGTGTTCCAGGCGATCTATCCGTTCCTGCCGTTTACTCACGGCATCAACGCCATGCATGCCGCCATGGCTGGCGCCTACCATATGGAGTACTGGGTTGAGCTGGGCATTCTGGCGAGCTACCTGATTCCGTCGCTGGCCCTGGGCGTCGTCTTCCGCCGCCCGGTCATCAAAGCCAACGACTGGATTATCGAAAAGCTGGAGAGTACTAAATTAATCTAGCGCAACAATGTAAACGCTGATGCTGCGGCAATGTCAGCGAGCGAGCCGCATTTGCGCCAAGGTGACGTGAAACGAAAGGGCGCTGACCTTTTGGTCGCGCCCTTGAAGTTGAACGTCAGATTGGCGTGAATGCGGCTCGCGCAGCGTCGGCCGGTCCGCCGTTCGGTAGAACGGCGGAACAAAACGCTTTAGCGGGGTGAATTGCGTGGGCTGCTTGGTTGTTGCTACAGTAGCGGGGCGTGCCGGGGGTCCGGTGCGCCCTGTTTTTATTTGACCATGAGGCGGCACGCAGCCATACGCGTGCGGACACCACGCCCAGATTGAGTGCGAGGATGTTCCATGGCCCAATACACTGCCAACGAAATCGAAAACATGCCTGATACCCCTGTAGCCCGTGAGGATTTGGGCGCGGGCGGTATTCCCCGGGGCGCGGGCGCTCGCTCTCCGCTGTTCTGGAAGGTTCTGCTACTTTCGGTGGCAGTCGTCTGGGGCTACTCCTTTACGACCATGAAGGACGCACTCGACACCATTCCGGTGTTTGAACTGCTCTACGTGCGCTTTCTGCCTGCGGCGTTGGTCATGTTTGTCATCTTCCACAAGCGTATCATCGCGCACCTCAATGCCCGCAACCTTATCGTCGGACTTGGAATGGGCACACTAATGTGGGCCGCCTACGTCCTGCAGACAGTCGGCCTGGCGCACACCACGGCGGGCAAGAATGCTTTTTTGACGGGCACGTATTGCATCCTCGTGCCGTTCGCGAGCTATTTTCTGAGCGGCGAAAAACTCACCCGCTATAACCTGGGCGCGGCACTGCTGTGCTTGGCGGGCATTGGCTTGGTGGCCCTCGATAGCGTTGAATTCAATATCGGTGACGTCATTACGCTGGCGGGCGCGGTCTTCTTCGCCGTCCAGATGGCGGTGACCGCCAAGTACGGTCGCAAAATGGACATCAACGTCATCACGTTTTGGATGTTTGTGGGCAACGGCGTGCTGAGCCTGATCTCGTCGCTGCTATTCGAGACCCAAGCGCCTCTGTCCGTTTGGACGCCGAGCTTTATCAGTGTGATGGCGTTTCTCTCGGTGGGCTGTACGTGCGTGGCCCTGCTCATCCAAAACGTCGGCCTGGCGCATGTCCCGGCCTCGACGGGCTCGCTGCTCCTTTCGATGGAGTCGCCTTCGGGCGTGTTGTTTTCGGTGGTGCTGATGGGGGAGGCGCTCACCTCGCGCCTGCTCGCCGGTTTCGTGCTTATCTTCCTGTCGATTGTCTTGAGCGAGACTCACTTCGATTTTTTGCGCAAAAAGCCGCGCCAGCAATTGTAAACAACTTGTTGCGCCGCCCTCCCGGGGCGGCATTTTTTATGCGCCACCCTTAAAGTTGTACCTTGCACTTTACGCTATCAAAGTGCTTGCTGCAAAAACGTTACTGGGGGGCATCTATGGCACCAGCTCTGTCCGATTTTCAACCGCAATCAGCGCCCAAGGCCACCGTGGCGGCGCAGGCCGCTATCGGTGACGGTCTTGTTGCAGAGGCTCAGGCTTTTGCAGGCGAGCTCGCTGCATGGCGACACGATTTACACCAGATGCCCGAGCTGGGTAATAGCCTCCCGCAGACCTCTGCGTATATCCAAGCACGCCTGACCGAGATGGACATTCCATTTGCCACGCTCGTCGATGGTTCCTGTGTTGTGGGCCTTGTCGGTGCCGGTGCCGCCGCGGCCCAAGGCAATGGCATCTGCACGAATGAGCAGGCCGGTACGGTCATCATGCTTCGTGGCGACATGGACGCCCTGCCCGTTGCCGAGGAATCCGGCGAGTCCTTTGCATCCACCAACGGCTGCATGCACGCTTGCGGTCACGATATGCACGCGACGGCGCTGCTTGGTGCGGCTCGCCTGCTCAAGGCCCGCGAGGCCGAGTTCGTCGACGCCAATGCCACCGTCAAACTGCTGTTCCAGCCGGGCGAGGAGACCTTTGAGGGGGCACGCGCTGCCATCGCCGACGGCTTGCTCGAGAACCCGCGTCCTCAGGCGGCCTTTGCCATGCATGTCAACAGCCAGTCGCCGCTTGGCCTGGTGCTCTACGGCAGTCCGGCGCTTTCGGGCGTGTACGGTTTCCGCATCACGCTCCAGGGCAAGGGCGGCCATGGCTCGAGCCCCGAGATCTGCATCGACCCCATCGCGGCCGGCGTCCATGTGCACCTGGCGCTCCAGGAGCTTATCGCCCGCGAGGTGCCGGCGGCCAAGGAAGTCGCACTTACCGTTGGTAAGTTTGCTGGCGGCTTGGCGGCCAACGTCATCCCCGACACCTGCGTGCTCGAGGGAACGCTGCGCGGCTTCGATGTTGAGCTCATGGAGCACCTCAAGACCCGCATCGCGGAGGTCGTTAACGGCGTTGCCACAACATATCGTACGCCGGCGACCATCGAGACGCTTTCGGACGTTCCGCCGCTTGTGCTCGACAGCGATATGACTCAGGCGTCGCTTGGCTATGTGGGCGCAGTGCTGCCCAAGGCGGCTTTCTTGCCGCTTTTCCATGCCATGGCGAGTGAGGACTTCGCGCTTATCTCGAGCGAGATTCCGAGTGCGTACTTTACCGTGGGCGCGGCCGTAACCGACACGGACGAGCATTTTGCCCAGCACCATCCCAAGGCACGTTTTAACGATGCCGAGCTGCCGCTCGGTGCGGCGGCCTATACCGCCGTCGCTTTGGGCTATATCGCCGACCACCGGTAGCATCCAACCTTGCCTTTCAAGCCTGCGGGCATGGCCGTAAGGCCTATGCCCTTGTCTTTCAAGGCAATCTTGGGCACTACCGGCGCCCGGCGCCGGCTATTCGTTTGTTAAATAAGGAGCAGTATGCCCCAGCAGCGTAAGTTC
>JAXKGH010000076.1:0-13556 GCA_036550475.1 Collinsella sp.
CACGGAGTCGTGGTGTGATTTGCGTCGGTGTCCGCGCGGCTCGGTATACTGGTACGGCTCAAACTATGGCGCCGCCCGCAGGCGCGCCGTCCGTCAGATGAGGAGTCGCCCATGACCCAGCCCTTGCCCTGGGAAAAGAACGCCACGGTATCCGTGCCGCCCGCGCCGGAACCCGTGCCGCTCGATGCATACACCGCCCCTGCAGCGCCGGAGCCCGAGCTCGTCCCGCTCGACATCTACGACGCTCCTGCGCTGGCACCCAAACCCGCCAAGCCGCTCGTCGACATCGACAGCCTGAATCCCGCCCAGCGCGAGGCGGTTCTGACCACCGAGGGCCCGTTGCTGGTGCTCGCCGGCGCCGGCTCGGGCAAGACCCGCGTCCTGACCTTCCGCATCGCACATATGCTCGGCGACCTGGGCGTTAAGCCTTGGCAGGTTCTTGCCATTACGTTTACCAACAAGGCCGCGGCCGAGATGCGCGAGCGTTTGGCGGCGCTCATTCCCAGCGGTACCCGCGGCATGTGGGTGTGCACCTTCCATGCCATGTGTGTGCGCATGCTGCGCGAGGACGCCGACCTGCTGGGCTACACCGGTCAGTTCACCATCTACGACGACGATGACTCAAAGCGCATGGTGCGTGACATTATGCAGGCGCTCGGCATTGAGCAAAAGCAGTTCCCCATCAACATGATCCGCAGCAAGATCAGCTCGGCCAAAAACGCCATGATCGGCCCCGAGGACATGCTCAAGAGTGCCGATAGCCCCAACGACAAAAAGGCCGCGCAGGTCTACTTGGAGCTGGAGCGCCGCCTACGCGCTGCCAATGCGATGGACTTTGATGACCTGCTCGTGCGCACGCTCGAGCTGCTGCGCACCCGCCCCGAGGTGCTCGATAAGTACCAAGAGCGCTTCCGCTACATTAGCGTCGACGAGTATCAGGACACCAACCACGTCCAGTACGAGATCGCCAACCTGCTGGCCGCCAAGTACCAAAACCTCATGGTCGTGGGCGACGACGACCAGTCCATTTATAGCTGGCGTGGTGCCGACATCACCAATATCCTGGACTTTGAGAAGGACTTTAAAGACTGCAAGACCGTTAAGCTGGAGCAGAACTACCGCTCTACTGGTCATATCCTGAGTGCCGCCAACGCCGTGGTGCGCCATAACTCGCAGCGCAAGGACAAGCGCCTGTTTACGGCCGAGGGCGATGGCGAGAAGATCCAGGCCTTCCAGGCGAGCGACGAGCGCGACGAGGGCCGCTGGATTGCCGGCGAGATCGAGAAGCTGCACTCCAAGGGCACGAGCTACGACGATATCGCCGTGTTCTATCGTACCAACGCCCAGTCGCGTATTCTCGAAGATATGTTCCTGCGTGCGGGCGTGCCCTACAAGATCGTGGGTGGCACGCGATTCTTCGACCGCGCCGAGATCCGCGACGTCATGGCTTACCTCAAGATGATCGTGAACCCGGCCGACGAGATGAGCGTCAAGCGCGTCATCAACACACCGCGCCGCGGCATCGGTTCCACCTCGATCCAAAAGATCGAACAGCTGGCGCGCGACAACCGTTGCTCGTTCTTCCAGGCTTGTGAGATCGCGTGCGCCGAAACCGGCATGTTTAGCGCCAAGGTGCGCAATGGCCTGTCGAGCTTTGTGTCGCTGGTGCGCGAGGGCCGTCGCATGGATGGCGAGCTCAAGGACGTCGTCGAGATGATTGTCGACAAGACGGGCCTGCTGCAGGCATTCCGCGCCGAGGGCACCATGGAGTCCGAGAGCCGCGCCGAGAACATCCAGGAATTCCTGGGCGTTGCGGCCGAATTTGAAGAGACACACGAGGATATCGAGGGTACGCTTGAGAGCTTGGAAGAGCTGCGCGCGGCTGGCGTTGCCGATGTGCCTGCCGACGCTGAGCCCGAGCCCGTTGTGGTGAGCGCGCCTGCGCCCGAGCCGGGACCGTCCGCGCCCGCGTCCTCGTTTGAGGCGCTGGTCGGCGCGCGCGATGCCGCAGGTTCCAATCCGCTCGATAGCCTAGCCGCCCCGGCGCTCTCGCCGCAGGATGCTCTGGCCGCCGCCATCGCGGGCAACGCATATGCCGCGTCGACGGAGATGCCGGCGGGTGCCGTGCATGCCGACGAGATCGAGCGCACCTACGGTCCGCTCACCTGTAAGGCGCTGCCGGCGCTCATGGAGTGGCTGGCCCTGCGCTCCGACTTGGATTCCCTAGCCGGCGAGACGCATGCCATTACCATGATGACCATCCACTCCGCCAAGGGCCTGGAGTTCCCGGCGGTGTTCGTGGCCGGCATGGAGGAGGGTATCTTCCCGCACGTGCACGACTTTGGCGGCAGCGATGACCCGGGTAAGCTCGAGGAGGAGCGTCGCCTGGCCTACGTCGCCATCACGCGCGCCCGTAAGCGCCTGTTCTTGACCTATGCGGCCACGCGTCGCACCTACGGCTCGACCTCTGCCAACCCGCGTTCGCGCTTCCTCAACGAGATTCCGTTTGAGGATATCGAGTTTAGCGGTATCGGTTCTGCCGGCTTTGAAGGCACGGGCTGGGAGAAGCGCGGCGACCGTCACGGCACCTTTGGCTCGGGCATGGGCTCGGATATGTATGGCGGCAAGGTGTTCGGCTCGCATACGCGCTCGACCGGCGGTTCCGGTTCGCGCGGCGGATCGAGCTTTGACGATTTCTTTGGCGGCAGCAGCTACGGGGCCGAACGCCATCGTGGGGTCTCGCCCGATGCCGGCCGTGTTGCCTCGACCTTTGGTTCGGGCGCGCCGCGAGCCAAAAAGCCGTCGTCCAAGGTGTCGCCGACGGTGGAGCGCAAGGTCGATCGCGCCAGCGCATCGCAGGACTTTGCCGCGGGCGATACCGTGAGCCACAAGACCTTTGGTACGGGTACCGTGATCTCGGTCGCCGGAGACATGATCGAGGTCCAGTTCGAAAAGACCGGCCAGACCAAAAAGCTTATGAAAGGTTTTGCACCGATCGTCAAGCTGAATGCCTAACTGCGAGGTTGACCGGGCGCGCCGGGGGCTTTGGTCGCCTGCTCGGACAGTCCTGCTCGCACGGAGAGCACATTAAGTGCTCTCCGGCTCGTGCGGAACTCGCGATCGACCAAAGCCCCCGTCGCGCCCTCTTCCTTGTGGCGTTACGGCATGCAGCTCGCGAACATCGCTCTGCTCGTTCGCTTTTTGGTCTGGAGAGCCGGGTGGGCTGATAAATAGATATGGCAAGGGACTCCTCCGTTGAAGAACGGGGGAGCCCCTTGTTGCGTTTTGGGTTGTTTCTGCGGCTTACAGATGGCTGATGATCAGCTTCATGGTGCCCTCGAGTTCAATCTTGTTCACGGTGGACGGCGCCAGTAGGTGACTGCCCTTGTGGACGGAGTCGCCGCAGACGGTGCCTTTGCCGTCGATGACCGAGAGGCACATGAAGGGCCAGCGCTGCTCCAGGGTCTTGCTGCCGTCCACGCGAACGCGGTCGACGGTGTAGCAGGGGTTGGACTCGAGCTCGGTCACGCCATTGACTTCGGGTGCGGTCACGGTGCCGTCGGTCGGGGCCTGCGCGTTAAAGTTGATACAGTCCAGGCTCTGCTCAATGTGCAGCGGGCGCAGTTTGCCGTCGGTGCCGGGACGGTCGTAGTCGTACAGGCGATACGTCACGTCGCTCGACTGCTGCGTCTCCAGAATCAGCGTGCCGGTCTTGATGGCGTGAACGGTGCCGGAGTCGATTTGGAAAAAGTCGCCCTTGTGGATCGGCAGCACGTTGAGCATGTCGTCCCAGCGACCCTCTTCGATCATCTGCGCGGCCTCGGCACGGTCATGTGCGCGCTGGCCGACGATGATCGTGGCGCCGGGCTCGCAATCCAGCACGTACCAGCACTCGGTCTTGCCCAGGCTACCGTTCTCATGCTCGGCGGCGTACTCGTCGTTGGGGTGGATCTGGATCGACAGGTCGTCCTTGGCGTCCAGAATCTTAATGAGCAGCGGGAACTCCTTGCCCTCGCAGTTGCCAAAGAGCTCGCGATGCTCGGCCCACAGCCACGACAGCGTGTGGCCGGCGTACGGACCCTCGGCAATCTGGCAATCGCCGTTGGGGTGCGCCGAGATGGCCCAGCACTCACCGATGGGACCCTCGGGAATGTCATAGCCAAAGACGGTCTCCAGCTGGCGGCCGCCCCAAATCTTCTCGTGGAAGATCGGCGTGAGTTTAATCAAATCGGACATGTGCATACCCCCATCAGGTTGTGCAGGCACCTCGCGAAAAACGGCTCAAAGCGAGCGCCTGCCGGATTACAAACTTAAGCCAACGTTACGTTGTGCAGCTCAAAGCGGTCGCCCACGTTGCGCGAAATCGAGTACTCAAACGCGGCGCCGCTGTCCAAAAAGCCAATCTGGTTGAGCTCGAGCAGGGGAGAGCCGGGCTTGGTGTTCAGGCGCTTGGCCTCTTCCTCGGTTGCCGCCACGGCACGAATGGTGCGGTGGAAGCTCGAGATCTTAAGCCCGCATTGCTCGCGGATATAGCTGTAGACCGACGCGTACAGGTCCTTTTTCTTCAGGCCCGGGATCAGCTCGAGCGGCATATAGGTGTACTCGATAACGATGGGCAGGCCATCGACCTCGCGTACGCGCACGATGTGATAGGCAAAGTCGTCTTCGGCCATTCCCAGCTGGGAGGCAACCTCTGCCGGCGGATTGACGATCGAGAAATCGTAGACCACCGAGGCAACCTTCTCACCGCGATGCTCGTAGGTAAAGCCCTGCGCGCGGTCGTTTCTGCCTTGGAAAAACGCTTTGCCGGGAAGCCCCGCGGTGTCCTTGACGTAGGTGCCCGATCCGCGACGGCTCGTGACCAAGCCTTCCTCGGTAATTTGCTCAATTGCTCGTTTGACGGTGATCTTGGAAACGCCATACAGCTCGCAGAACTCAACGACAGTGGGTAGCTTGTCGCCGGGCTTAAGGGCGCCATCCTCGATACTGCGACGAATATCCGCAGCTATTGACTCATATTTGGGAATCATGGAACCCCCTTTCTAACATGAATGCCTGTAAAAGAAAGTATACCTACTATAAAAGCATCTATATGGCTTTAATCAAAGAAGTTCGAGAAAGAAAAACAAAAAAGACGCTTTACATAAAAAATTAAAGCGCTATAGTTATAGATAACAAGCGAGATGCATGAGCATCGCCTGTACCGCTTGGAGACGGATTTGTTTTGGTGGGTCGGATATCCGGATAACCGGTGCGCGCCCGCGCCGGATTACCCGCCAAAGCAAACCCGCCTCCAATCGGAGGCTCAAAGACACGAAAGCGAGGACTTCGATGGCACAGTATCAGCTGCCCAGCGACTTTTTCTTTGGCGCGGCCATGTCCGGTCCGCAGACCGAGGGCCAGTGGAACCAGGGCGGCAAGCTCGAGAACCTGTGGGACACCTGGTCCATGCAGGATCTGGGCTCGTTCTATAACCGCGTGGGTTCCTATGCCGGTAACGACTTTATGGCCAAGTACAAGGACGACCTTCGCATCATGAAGGACCTGGGCCTGGATACCTATCGCACCTCCATCCAGTGGAGCCGCCTGCTCGATGCCGACGGCAACCTCAACGAGGAGGGTGCTGCGTGGTACCACGAGCTGTTCCGCGCTTCCCGCGAGGCAGGCCTGGAGCCGTTCGTCAACCTTTACCACTTCGATATGCCCACCTATCTCTTTGACCGTGGCGGTTGGGAGAGCCGCGAGGTCGTCGAGGCCTACGCGCATTACGCCGACGTCGCCTTCCGCGAGTTCGGTCAAGAGATCAAGTACTGGTTTACCTTTAACGAGCCCATCGTCGAGCCCGAGCAGCGCTACCAGGAGGGCGTGTGGTTCCCGCAGCTCCACGACTTCAACCGTGCTCGCACCGTGCAGTACCACATTTCGCTGGCGCACGCGCTGGCTGTTGCCAACTATCGCAAGGCCTATGACAAGGGCGCCGTTCGCGCCGATGCCAAGATCGGCATGATCAACTGCTTCACCCCGGTCTACACCAAGGAGAACCCCAGCGAGGCAGACCTCGAGGCCGTGCGTATGACCAGCGGCATCAACAATCGCTGGTGGCTCGACCTTATCACCAAGGGCGAGCTTCCCGCCGACGTGCTCGACAGCCTGGCCGAGGGCGGCGTCAAGCTTCCGTTCCGCGCCGGTGACCAGGAGATCCTCAAGCAGGGCGTCGTTGACTGGCTTGGCTGCAACTACTACCATCCCACGCGCGTCCAGGCGCCGGCGAGCAAGATCGACCAGTACGGTCTGCCGCACTTTGCCGACGAGTACGTGTGGCCCGATGCCGTCATGAACAAGAGCCGCGGCTGGGAGATTTACCCGAAGGGCCTCTACGACTTTGGCATGGACTGCGCCAAGAACTATCCCGATCTTGAGTGGTTCGTCTCCGAGAACGGCATCGGCATCATGGACGAGTACAAGAATCGTGACGCCGAGGGAACCATTCAGGACGACTATCGCGTCGACTTTGTGCGCCAGCACCTTGAGTGGGTCGCCAAGGCCATTGACGAAGGGGCCAAGTGCCGCGGCTACCACTACTGGGCCGTCATTGACAACTGGTCCTGGGCAAATGCCTTCAAGAACCGTTATGGCTTTGTCGAGGTCGACCTCATGGACGGCTATCAGCGCCGTCTTAAGAAATCGGCAGCTTGGCTCAAGCAGGTCGCCACGACCCACGTGGTGGATTAGCGATCGGGCGCTCAGCCCCAAAACGGGCGCTCAGCCCCTGCGCAAACGCGCAATAACATTGGCACATCTGGTGGCAGAGGGCGACAGACCACCGTGCGCATAGGAAAAGGCCGGATTTGAAAGTTAGGAGCAATCATGGCCAGTGACAACGGAAAGAGCTTCCTCGACAAATTTGCCGAGGTCTCTGCGAAGGTGGGAAACCAGGTTCATCTGCGTTCCCTGCGCGATGCCTTCGCGACCATCACGCCGCTCTATATCCTTGCGGGTATCGCGGTTCTTATCAACAACGTCGTGTTCCCTCTGTTCCCGCTCGATGCGGCGGGCCTCGCCAACCTCCAGACCTGGGGCTCGGCAATCACCCTGGGCACCCTTAACGTGTCCGCCATTATCCTGGCCGGTCTGATTGGCTACAGCCTCGCCAAGAACGAGCGTTTCGATAACCCGCTTGCCTGCGTGGTTGTCGCTATCTCTGCCTTCGTCATCATGATGCCGCAGCAGATCACCGCCACCCTTGCCGCCACGAGCCCGCTTCTCACCGACAAGATCACCTCCGCCGAGGTCACCGGTGCCCTTTCGACCGCCAACACCGGTACCAACGGCCTGTTCTCGGCCATCATCATCGCCCTGCTCTCCACGACGCTCTTCATCAAGATCTCGGGCGTCGAGAAGCTCAAGGTCAAGCTGGGCGAGGGCGTACCTCCTGCGGTCTCCAACTCCTTCAACGTCATGATCCCAATGCTGCTCAACCTCTCGATCTTCGCTATCGCCTCGGCCCTGCTCGCCGTCTGCGCCGGCACCGACCTGTGCACCATCATCTCCACCTGCATCTCCAACCCGCTCAAGAGCATCATGAACGCCGGTCCGTGGGCTGTCATCCTCATCTACACCCTCGCCAACCTGCTGTTCTGCGTTGGTATTCACCAGTCCACCATCTCGGGCGCTACCGTCGAGCCGATCCTGACCATGCTCATCGTCGACAACATGGCTACCTTTGCCGCCGGCGGTACCATCCAGCCCGATCACTACATGAACATGCAGATCGTCAACAGCTTCGCCCTCATCGGCGGCTCGGGCTGCACCCTCATGCTGCTGCTCGACACCTTCCTGTTCTCCAAGAACAAGGCCTCCAAGACCGTTGCCAAGATGGCCATTCTGCCTGGCCTGTTCAACATCAACGAGCCGGTCATCTACGGTTACCCCATCGTGTACAACCTGCCGCTCATGATTCCGTTCGTGCTTCTTCCCGACCTGTTCATCGGTGTCACCTATGGCCTGACCTGCGCTGGCATCATCAGCCCCTGCATCGCTCAGGTGCCTTGGACCATGCCGCCCGTCATCAACGCCCTGCTTGCTACGGGCTTTGACTGGCGCGCCGGCGTGTGGCAGGCTCTGGAGCTGGTCATCGGCATGGCTGTCTACCTGCCCTTTATGAGGATCTCCGAGAAGGCCATCGCTAAGCAGGAGGCCCTCGCCGAGCAGAACGCCTAGCGTTTGTCCATTCCACCCTTGCGGGTACCGATGCTTGGTACCGGTACCCGTATCTCCTTTTTTGCCTAAACGTGCAAAACAGGGGAAAGATAACCACAAGGATTTATCCAGTTTGTCGTCTGCGCGCCGCGCAGTTATAAGGAGGAAACCATGAAGAAGATCATGCTTTGCTGCAATGCCGGCATGTCCACGAGTCTGCTGGTCCAGAAGATGCAGTCCGAGGTCGCGAGCCGTGGTCTGGACATCGAGGTCGAAGCCCGTCCTATGAATGAGGCCCACGATCACCTGGACGAGTGCGACATCCTGCTGCTCGGCCCGCAGATCGGCTACACCAAGGGCGACTTTGAGAAGGAGGCCGCCGGCCGTTTCCCGGTCGAGGTCATCAACATGGTCGACTATGGCCGCATGAACGCCGCCGGCATCATCGACCACTGCGTCAGCGTGATGGGCTAGGTGCAGCGCATGGAGGATATGAACGAACTGCAGATGACCTGCTTCGAGATCATCAGCTACGTCGGTACCGCCAAGAGCATGTACATCAACGCCGTGCAGAAGGCCAAGGAGGGCGATTTCGACGCCGCCGAGGAGCTCATTAAGCAGGGCGACGAGGCCTATAACGGCGGCCACGATGTTCACATGGGACTTCTTAAGAAGGAGGCCAATGGCGAGCGCAACGGCGAGGCCCCGCTGATTCTGCTGCACGCCGAGGACCAGATGGCCGGCACCGAGACCATGCGCGTCATGGCCACGGAGCTCATTGAGGTCCACAAACAGCTACAGGCACTCAAGGCCTAGCTGGCGTTTTCGCCGCGACGGATCGTGCGGTTCGCATACAATCCAGTCCCTTTTGCAGGCGCCGGGAGTCTCCCTCTCCCGGCGCTTTTTGTTTGGCGAGTTGCTGAGCGTCATTGCTCGTTGAGCGGGCGGACGTTTCCCCAGATAAAACCTGCCAAAACAAACCTGTCCCTTTTTGGCGGGTTTTTGTCTTGAGAGCGGTACCATACAGGCAATGTTTAAACGAGAAAGGTGGGCTCTCATGGAACCTAAGCAGTACTACATCGGCATTGACGTCGGCGGCACTTCGGTTAAGGAGGGCCTGTTCGACGAGGACGGCAACCTGCTTGCCAAGGCCAGCGTGCCCACGCCTCCCATCGTCGACGCTGCGGGCTTTGCCGCGGTAACCGAGGCTATCGACCAGGTGGTCGCCAAGGCTCAGATTCCGCGCGCCTTTGTGGCGGGCATCGGCCTGGCCGTTCCGTGCCCCATTCCGGCTGCGGGCGATGCCAAGGTCAAGGCGAACATCTCCATCAACCTGCCCGAGCTTAAGATTGCCATTCAGGAGCACTGCCCCGACGCGGTCGTAAAGTACGAGAACGACGCCAACGCCGCCGCCATGGGCGAGGCCTGGCTCGGCTCTGCCAAGGGCGTGCAGAACGTGGTGATGGTCACCATCGGTACCGGCGTGGGCGGCGGCGTCATCATCAACGGCGACGTTGTGTCGGGCGTTGTGGGTGCCGGCGGCGAGATTGGCCACATGTGCCTGAACCCCGACGAGGAGCGTACCTGCGGCTGCGGCGGCCATGGCCACCTGGAGCAGTATTCCAGCGCCACCGGCGTGGTGAGCAATTACCTGGCCGAGTGCAAGGCTGCGGGCGTCGAGCCCATCGAGCTCACCGGTCCTTCCGATTCCAAGGACGTATTCCAAGCCTGCCGCGAGGGCGATAAGCTCGCGCTTGCCGCGGCCGATACCATGGCCGACTACCTCGGCCGTGCCCTGGCGCTTATCGCCAACGTGGTCGACCCTGAGATGTTCCTCATCGGCGGCGGCGCCTCCGCCTCGGCCGATGTCTACCTCGACGCCGTGCGCGAGCACTTTAAGCAGTACGCGTTTTCCGTCTCGCGCGAGACGCCCATCGAGGTCGCCTCGCTCGGCAACGACGCCGGTATCATCGGTGCCGCCTACGTAGCCCTGCGCGCCGCCGGCAAATAGCCGGTGCAAGGGGGTCAGGTTTCTTTGCACCAACATGGTGTAAAAGGGACAGCCTTGGCCCCCGTGCCTACCCCAAAATATGCCGTGGCCCTTCCGTCTGCGAAGGCTCGGCATCGGCGTGCTACCATAGCTACGTCCAAGTACACATATCAAGTGGAGGATATCCATGGCAAACGTTCTTGTCTTTGGTCACCAGAACCCCGATAACGACGCCATCATGAGCGCCGTCGTCCTGTCCCAGCTGCTCAACCAGGTTGAGTATGCCGGCAACACCTACGAGGCCTGCGCCCTTGGTCAGCTTCCGGCAGAGTCCGCCAAGCTGCTCGCCGACGCCGGCATCGCCGAGCCTCGCGCGATCGAGTCCGTCGAGGCCGGTCAGCTCGTCGTCCTCACCGACCACAACGAGTCCGCCCAGTCCGTCGCCGGCCTTAAGGACGCCACGGTCTTTGGCGTCGTCGATCATCACCGCATCGGCGACTTCGAGACCGCCGGCCCGCTGCACTACATCTGCCTGCCCTGGGGCTCCAGCTGCACCATCGTCACCAAGCTCGCCGACGTGCTCGGCGTTGAGCTTTCCGACGTCCAGGCCAAGCTGCTGCTCTCGGCCATGATGACCGATACGCTCATGCTCAAGAGCCCCACCACCACCGCTGTCGACCGCGTCGTCGCCGCCAAGCTCGGCGAGCAGGTGGGCGTCGACCCGGTCAAGTTTGGCATGGAGGTCTTCCTCACCCGTCCGTCCGGCTCCTTCACTGCAGCCGAGATGGTCGGCAACGACATCAAGATGTTCGAGCCCGCCGGCAAGAAGCTGCTCATCGGCCAGTACGAGACCGTCGACAAGACCCGCGCACTCGGCATGATCGACGAGATTCGCGAGGCCATGCGCGCTTACGCCGCCGAGAAGGGTGCTGACGGCATCGTCCTGTGCATCACCGACATCATGGAGGAGGGCTCGCAGGTCCTGCTCGAGGGCGAGACCGAGGCTGCTCAGAAGGGCCTGGGCATTGCCGACGAGCACGACGGCGTCTGGATGCCGGGCGTCCTCTCCCGTAAGAAGCAGGTCGCTGCCCCCATCATGGCCGCCTGCTAGGTTTAGTTCACTAAACGCCACGACCGGATCGCGGACGCCCCGCGCTCCGGTCGTTTTTTGTGTACGGCGCCGCGTCGTCTCTTGGACAGGCGTGCCCGTGCCGTTGAGCAAATAATGTTCAACCTGTGGTTCCGCTTTTCGGCCGAGCTTGTGCGGTATCCGTGCAGGGTAGGCTAGATGCAAGCGTAATACGTTAGAGCGCGGCACCGCCGATTTGGCGGGCCGTGCTTTTTTAAGACGGGAGCCTTCCCGTGAAAGGAGCCGCCCATGGCAGCACCCGAGCAGCTGTTCAACGTTCGTGAGCGCAAGCGTTTTGAACGTCACGACATCTGGGAGCGCATCGCCGAGAACGGCACGATTTCCGCCGCCGTCATGGTCTTCGCCGCCATCGCCGCCGTCATTTGCGCCAATACCGATGTCTATGAGGTCATCCATCACTTTTTGGAGACCCCGCTGTATGTGGGCCTGGGCAACCTTACGGCCGGTCTCACCGTTGAGCTTTTCGTCAACGACTTCCTCATGGCGATTTTCTTTTTGTTGGTGGGCATCGAGCTTAAGTACGAGATGACGGTCGGCGAGCTCAAGAATCCGCGTCAGGCCATGCTTCCCATGCTGGCGGCCGTGGGCGGCGTCGTCGTTCCCGCCTGCATCTACCTGATCTTTAACCATGCCGGCGCCCGCAACGGTTGGGCCATCCCCATGGCAACCGATATTGCCTTTGCACTGGGCGTGCTGTCGCTTTTGGGCAATCGCGTGCCCAACGGCGTGCGCGTGTTCTTCTCGACGCTCGCCATCGCCGACGACCTCATCTCCATCGCCGCCATCGCCATCTTCTACGGTCAGAGCCCCAATCCGTTTTGGTTGGGCGCCGCCGCGCTGGTGACCTGCGCGCTCGTGTGGCTCAACAAGACGCAGCATTACCGCCTTGCCCCGTATTCGGTACTGGGTCTGCTGTTGTGGTTCTGCATGTTCAAGAGTGGCGTACATGCCACGCTCGCCGGCGTCATCCTGGCCTTCACCATTCCGGCCAAGTGCGGCGTTAAGCTCGATAGCCTCACCGATTGGCTGGGCGAGTGCCTGCCGCTGCTCGACGACCGCTACGACGACGAGGCACACATCCTGGGCCAGCATGACTTTACCGTCTCGACCACCAAGGTCGAGCGCGTCATGCACCGCGTGACCCCGCCGCTCATCCGCATGGAGCGTCTGATCTCCACGCCGGTCAACTTTGTGATCCTGCCGATCTTCGCGTTCGTCAACGCACAGGTTCGCCTGGTGGGCGTGGATATGAGCACACTGCTCACCGACCCGGTGACGCTCGGTGTGTACTTTGGCATGCTGCTGGGCAAGCCGATTGGTATTTTTGGCATGACATTTACCCTGGTCAAGCTCAAGGCTTGCCAGTTGCCGCGCAACGTCAACTGGCACATGATTGCCGGTGTGGGCATTCTGGGCGGCATCGGCTTTACGATGTCGATCCTCATCAGCGGCCTCGCTTTCCCGACGGCCGAGTTTGAGGTTCTTGCCGCCAAGGCTGCCATTCTTGCCGGTTCGGTCACCGCGGCCGTGCTCGGCATGATCTACATGAGTGTGGTCTGCAAACACCCCGCGCCCAAGAACGAGTAAAAGCACAAACAAGTTTGAAAACGCCGCCCGTGAACACCGTCACAAGCGGCGTTTTAGTCATTGGGGACGTTCTTAAATGACTAGGTTTATTCCACGGTGCCGTAGACGGCGCCCCAGCCGTGGGCGGCCAAGGCGGAGTTGAGCTGGTCGCAAAGCGATTGGCGGTCGTAGTAGCCGGGCGGCAAAAGGTTGACGATTTCCATGAGGTCGGGCGCGAGGTCCAAGATCTCGGCCTGCACGATGAGATCCAGGCGGTCGATGGCGCGGCGGTCATAAAACAGTCCGTCGACCAGGCGCTGCAGGTCGCCGAATTCCTCGGCCTGGAACGATCCGTACTCCATAGTGCCTCCTTGGGCGCCCCACGCCGGCATGCGCGGCGATGTCGTAATTCATTGCGATGGACTTAATCTATCACGGCTTCATACCGTTGCGGCAGTGGCGGTCTATACTTAGACGAACTGCAACGTCCCGCTTCGCGAAAGGTCGCACCCATGCAGACGATCTACCAGAAGATGGAAACCACCGAACTCGATGCCGCCATCGAGGCGCTCAAAGCCGAGGTCGCCGAGGTCAAGGCCAAGGGCCTGGCGCTCGACATGGCCCGCGGCAAGCCGTCGCCCTCCCAGGTGG
>JAXKGH010000077.1:0-5760 GCA_036550475.1 Collinsella sp.
CAAGATATGGTCGGGACGACAGGATTTGAACCTGCGACATCCTGCTCCCAAAGCAGGCGCGCTACCAAACTGCGCCACGTCCCGAAGGTGTTGAGCAGCTAAGGTCTAAACCTTGCGTGTCCCAAAGCGAAGGAAATTATAGGGGAGACTCCCCGCCTGTGCAAGCGCAGAAACCCTAGCTCCTCGAATGTGCAACAAAACGACTGTGGAGCAGACCGATCACAAACGCCACCACGGCAACCGGCGCCCACGCGGCACCGATGTCTGCCAGGGGCAGCGCATCGAACGGCAGCCACGCGCCCGCAAAGAACGCATCGCGGACCGAAGTGATTACGCTCTGCACCGCGACAACGCCGCCGACCCAGACCCACACCTGCGGATGCGCGTCGCAAAAACCGTGTACCAAACCCATGAGGACCAGCACGATGGCAACGGGATACAAGGCGTTGAGCATAGGCACCGAGAACATAAGGATCACGTCGAGGCCCACGTTGGAGAGCACGCACGAAAACGCCGCGAACACAAAGGCGAGCATCGCGAAGGGGCGGCGCATGGCCTCCTCGGAAGCCTCCACTCCCCCTTTAACCACATACGTCTCGCAGAAGTAACGCGAGCAGCAGCTCATCAGACCGATGCACACGTTCATGCAGGCTAGGAAGAAGATGGTAAAGACGACAACCGTGCCAGCAAGACCAAAATGCATAGAGGCCGAACGCGCAAGGATCGAGGCGCCGTTGGTGGCATCGGGCATAACCGTGCCGAGCTGCATGCCGGCAAGCGCCAGGCCGCAGTAGATGACGGCCATGAGCGTACCGGCGATCACACCCGAGCGCGAAATCTCAAAGGCCACGCGCTTGTCATCGGTCACGCCCAGCTCATGGATGGTCTCGGCGATGATGATGCCGAAGGCGAGCGACGCGAGCAGGTCCATGGTCTGATAACCGGTAAGAAAGCCCTGGACCGCGGCACCGGCATTGTAGGGAGCCTGCGGCGCGGCAGCGGAACCCAGCGGCGAGACCACGGCGGCACCCACGACCAGCACGATGAGCGCGATAAGCGCCGGGCCCGTAATGCGACCGAGCACACGCGTGATAACGCCCGGACGCAGCGTGAGCGCAAACGCGACGACAAAGAAGCCGACGGCAAACACCAGGCGAGCCGTGCCAAGTGAGACACCCTCGGGCAGCAACGGAACGAGCATCTCGAAAGCCGTGGAGCTCGTGCGCGGAATGGCCAGGCACGGGCCGATGGCCAGATATACTGCCGCGACAAAAAACTCACCAAACTTGGGGTGCACGCGACTAGCAAGCTCGCGCGCCGTTCCGGCGAGTGCCACGGCAATAAAGCCCATGACGGGCAGGCCGATGGCGGCGATGAGAAAGCCAAGCATAGCGACCGGTGTGGCAGAACCTGCCTGCAGCGCCAGCAACGGCGGAATGATGAGATTACCGGCGCCAAAGAGCATCGAGAACAGCGCAATGCCCACGGTAACGACATGGTCGGAGCGCAGACCGCGCGGGGCGGATGAAGCCATAGACACACCTTTCGGGTCGAAACAAAAACGGGACGGGCAAAAGACCCGTCCCGCAAGTATATACGCTCTAGCAGGCTAAATCGCGCAAAGCGTCAATCGCGGTTTCGACATCCTCATCCGTGTTGAAATACCCAAACGAGAAGCGGACGACGCCCTGGCGCTCGGTCCCGAGCGCGCGGTGCATGAGCGGAGCGCACTGGGCGCCGGGGCGCGTCGCAATCCCCCACCCTTGCATGAGCGCATCCGAGATCTCGGCAGAGTCGATATCGCCCACGTTGAGCGACACGATCGCCGAGCGCGTCGGCTGGTCAAAGGCACCGTAGAGCGTAATCCCCGGAATCTCGCGCACGCCGGCAAGGAAGCGACCAGCGAGCGCACGCTCGTGGGCAGCAATCGCCTCGACCCCACCCCGGGCCTCGATAAAGTCGAGACCAGCGGAAAGGCCCGCGATGCCATGGCCGTTGAGTGTACCGGCCTCCAGGCGCGTGGGCCACTCCGGTGGCTGCAGCGCATCGAAACTGTGCACGCCCGTGCCTCCCATGGCCCAGGGTGCCACGTCGACGCTCTCCGCCACGGCCAGGCCACCGGTCCCCTGCGGGCCCATGAGCCCTTTGTGGCCGGTAAAGCACACCACGTCGAGTCCCATGGCCAGCATATCGATATGCGCCGTGCCGGCCGACTGCGAAGCATCGACAATCACGAACGCGCCAGCCGCATGGGCCACAGCCGCCACACGTTCAACATCAACGGCGTTGCCGGTCACATTGGAGGTCTGCGTCACCACCACAGCACGCGTGCCCGGCGTGACCAACTGCTCGAGCTCATCGTAGTCGAGCACGCCGTTCGTGTCGCAGCCCGCATGCTCAACGGTCACACCCCGCTCTACCGCCAAGCGATTGAGCGGACGCAGCACGGAGTTGTGCTCGAGCACCGTCGTAACCACACGATCGCCGGGGCGCACCACGCCATTAATGGCCGTGTTGAGTGCCGCCGTCGAGTTAGGCGTAAAGCACACATGGTCAGCCCGTGGGCAGCCTAACAGGCGCGCGAGCTTAGTGCGACAGCCGTGGATGGTACGCGCCGCGTCGAGCGCGCCCGACGTCGCGCCGCGTCCGGCATTGCCAAGCGAGCACATCGCCTGCGTCACGGCATCGATCACCGCCTGCGGCTTATGCATGGTCGTCGCCGCGTTATCCAGGTAGATCATCGAACGACCTCCCACATATCGATCACGGTAAAGCCCTCGGTGAGAACGCCCGCCGCGGCAAGCTCGCCGCGCAGCAGCTCCTCATCTGCAGGCAGGGCTTTCCATGCCAGGCCGCAGCCGGCAGTAACCTCCCCGGGCACGGGAATCGTTCGCCCGGGAAGGCCGCGCTCAGCGCACAGGGACTCGCACCCCATGGCGGCCGCCGTGGTGGGAAACGTGATGACAAGCGCAGGGCGCTTTTCTCTCATGGCAATCCCGCCCAAACGCTACGGACGCACGACGCGCGCGGCCTGCTCCATCTTCTCCACGATCACGTACATGTTGGTGACCTCGCCCACCGCGAGCTGGTCCTTAATGCCAAAGTGATCGAGGCAGGTGCCGCAGGTGAGAATCTCGACGCCCTGCTCGGCCAGACCCTTCAGGTCGTCGAGTACCGGTGAGCCCTCGACGGTGAGCTTGGCGCCGCCGTTATAGAACAGCATGGTCGCGGGCAGCTCATCCTGCTGCGTCACAGCAAAGATGAAGGCCTTCATGAGCTTGTGGCCCAGCTCGTCGTCGCCACGGCCCATGCAGTCGGTGTAGACAGAAATGACGAGCTTGCCCTTGCCGGCGCTGGCACCACAGAAGCCAGCACCATCCTGCTCGGGATCGGCCACGGCAACGGCGCCAGAGGTCGCCACGGTCACGTGCCACTCGGCGTCAGAGACCTTCTCGACCGAGGCCGTGCAGCCCTTCTCCTGCGCCATCTTGGAGATGTTCTTGACGGCGGTCTCGTTATCGACCGAGGTCACGACGGCGCCCTCGCCATCGAGCTGCTTGAGTGCCTTAAGCGTCTTGACGACGGGCAGCGGACAGGCATCGCCCATGGCATTGACTTCAATCTTGGTAGACATAGCTTTTCCTTTCGAATAAATCGTTTTAGAACGGTGCAGAGTTCAAAAAACGCGTCGTTAACGGACAACGTGGACGGCAGGACCGCCTGGCACCCGCTCGCACACGCGACCGACGACGGCGGCGATACGTCCTTCGGCATGCAGACGGCGCGCAAGCTCTTCCACATCGGCAGCAGATGCCGCGATAAGCAGGCCACCAGACGTCTGCGGATCGTACAGCGCGTCGAGCATGCCCGGCTCCAGGTCATCATCGGCCGTCACGCGCGGGCCAAAGAAGTCCTGGTTGCGGTAGGCGCCCGCGGGGATAATGCCCAAACGCGCCATGTCGAGCACCTGGTCAAAGAGCGGCACCGCCCCCGACGCAAGCTCAATCTGCACGCCCGAGCCCTCGGCCATCTCGCACGCATGCCCGATCAGGCCAAAGCCCGTGATGTCGGTGCAGCCGTGAAGCTCAAGTCCCTCGGCCAGACGAATCGGAGCCTCGTTGAGGGTGCGCATCGAGTCAAACATGGCTGCGGCCTCGTCCCGCTCGATGAGCTCGCCCTTAATGGCCGTGGTGATGATGCCCGAGCCAACCGCCTTGGTCAGCAGTAACGCATCGCCCACGCGCGCGCCGCTGTTGGCGAGCATGCGGTCGAGCGCGACAAACCCGCTCACGGACAGGCCGTACTTGGGCTCGTCGTCGTTGATGGTGTGACCGCCCGCGATGGAGCAATCCGCCTCGACGCACTTGTCGGCGCCGCCCGCCAGAATCTGGCCGGCAACCTCAACGCCCAGGCAGCTCGGAATGCACAGCAGGTTCATGGCATGGCTCGGCCGCCCGCCCATGGCGTAGATGTCCGACAGCGAGTTGGCCGCGGCGATCTGGCCAAAGAGGAACGGGTCGTCAACCATCGGTGGGAAGAAGTCAATGGACTGCACGAGCCCCAGGTTCTCCCCTACGCGGAAGACGCTCGCATCGTCGGAGGTATCGAACCCCACGAGCAAGTTGTCGTTATGCACATTGGGTAAATCGCCCAGGACCTGGGCGAGGGCTCCAGGAGCCAACTTAGCGGCTCAACCGCTCGCGGCCGTCATGGACGTGAGCCTAATCTGATCGTCAGCCATCGATACCTCCTCTCATCGGTCAATCATTTTCTCCCAGTATACGCATGAATGCGAGCCTGCGGCGGATGCATTAATTGAGCGCCTGTGCGCGAATCGCCGCGCCAATCGCTCCGGCAAAGCGAGCCTGGGGCGAGGTGGTCACCGGCGACCCCAGCAGCTCGCCCAACCGCTCCACCACGAAGGCGTTCTCGCACAGGCCACCGGTCAGGTAGTACGGGGCGCCCGCGGCCTGCCCGGCCATGGTCGCCACGCGCGAGACCACGCTGTCGATCACGCCACGTGCAATGTTCTCGCGCGGCTCACCGCGACCGATCAGGCTGATGACCTCGCTTTCGGCAAACACCGTGCACATGCTGCTGATCTTGGTGGGCTCACCGGAACGCGCAAGGTCGGCCATCTGCTGTTGGGAAATACCCAGACGGTCGGCCATGATCTCCAAAAAGCGCCCCGTACCGGCAGCGCACTTGTCGTTCATGGCGAACTTGGCCACGCGGCCACTTTTAAGCTGAATGACCTTGGTGTCCTGGCCGCCCACGTCAATCACCGTGCCGTGATCGCCAAACAGGCGCACGGCACCGGTGCCGTAGCAGGTGATCTCGGTCACGACCTTGTGCGCATAGGGCACGGCGACACGGCCGTAGCCAGTCGCGACCACGCGAGCATCTTCGGCCGTCACGTCATAGCCGGCCGCTGCCAGTGCCTCGCGCAGCCGCTCGGAAGCATCGACCGAGGAGAACCCGGTTGGCTGCACGCGCATCCACGCCACCGAACCCTCCCCGTCGACCACAGCAGCCTTAGCCGCCGTAGACCCGATATCGATCCCGATCCCCATCATGGCTCTCTCCCAATCTAAACATCAAAGGTAGCGGCGCGTTCAGGCGCCTTAGCTCTAGGTTTCTCAGGTGCCGGAGGTTGCCCCGAAAGAGGAGCGCAGCGTACTTTGGTACGCAAGCGACGGTTTGAGGGGCAAGATCCGGTGCCTGAGGAAGCTAGAGGGTTTCGATGAAGGCGGCGATGCG
>JAXKGH010000078.1:0-5505 GCA_036550475.1 Collinsella sp.
GAGGGCACTGTGACCAAGCTTGTCCCGTTCGGCGCTTTCGTCGACCTGGGCGAGGGCATCGAGGGCCTGGTGCACATCTCCGAGATGGCCAACAAGCACGTCGATCAGCCTTCTCAGGTTACCCACGTGGGTGACAAGGTCCAGGTCAAGGTCATGGAGATCGACCTCGACCGTCGTCGTATCTCCCTGTCCATGAAGTCTGCTGCTGAGACTCTGGGCGTCGAGATCGAGGTTACCCCGCTGCCTTCCGAGAAGAAGGACGAGGAGACCGACGCCGAGTAAATCGGTTTGACGATCACTTGTTTTAAGGGATCCGTCCGCAATGGACGGGTCCCTTTTTGCATTTAGCACCGAGATGCGCGATGCTGCCCGTGCTGTCCACAGGCTATTGGGTTGTCGGTGCATGAAAAAATGCCGACATCCCGCCTCGGGGAGGAGGCGGGAACACACCGAGTAGACGGAGGGGTGCGGAGCGCGGTCGCGTCTCGACTGACGACGTTGCCCATCGACAGGACCATTGTAACGCATGGCGGTTCTTGGTTTATCGTGTCGAGCGTTTGCGTTGTGCCATTGCCTGCGGCAACGGTGTGTTACACTCTTGCACTGCTGAGTGGGCCAGACGGTCGCGCGATGTGCTGCTTGCAGCACGCGTGAGGAAAGTCCGGGCTCCAGAGGGCGGGATGCCGGCTAACGGCCGGGCGGAGTGATCCGACGGAAAGCGCCGCAGAAAAGAAGACTCCCACCTGCGCCGCAAGGCGTAAAGGGAAAAGCTGAAACGGTGGTGTAAGAGACCACCAGCGTCGTGGCAACACGGCGGCTTGGCAAGCCCCATCCGGAGCAAGCGCGAATAGGAACGCTATGGGCCGGCCCGGTCCGCGTTCGGGTAGCGTGCGTGGAGCTGCACGGTAACGTGCAGACAAGATAAATGACCGTTCACGACAGAACCCGGCTTATCGGCCCACTCAGCACTTTGTTGACGCTGCGAACCCGTCAGCGCGGCAATCTGCCTTTCAAGCCTTCGGGCATGACCATAAGGTCAATGCGCTTGTCTTTCAAGGCACCCTGCTCGCGCTGACGGGTTCTCGCTGTTGGTGACGGTATCATTGGCGTTTCCGTTCTTGTTGGCGAGGTCAACGGTGCTGTCTTTGCCGTATTATTGAGGCTGTTTGTTGCTGCGCTTTATTTTGTTGAGGGGCTTTGTTGGACAGCTATTTTACTCTGCAATCGAATATTGAGGCTTCGGGCGAGTTTGTGGACCGCAAGAGCCGGTTTATTGCCCAGCTGGTCCATATTGAGTCCGAGGATGAGGCGAATGCCTTTATCGAGATGGTTCGCAAGCGTCATTACAACGCTCGGCACAATGTTCCCGCGTGGATTTTGGTCGATGGACGCGAACGCCAGAGCGATGATGGTGAGCCGAGCCGCACAAGCGGTATGCCGACGCTCGAGGTGTTGCGCGGCGCGGAGCTCAAAAATGTTTGCTGCGTAGTGACGCGCTATTTTGGTGGCACGCTGTTGGGGCCTGGTGGCTTGGTACGCGCCTATACCGCGGCGACGCAGGCAGCGGTGGCCGCGGCTCAGGAGGCTGGGCAGATCGTTGAGATGACAAGCGTCGTGCCGGTTGACGTGCATGTGGCCTATTCGCAGTACGAGCAGGTACTTCGTTTGGCGCAGGATTCGGGTGCCAAGGTTTCGGATACCGATTACGCGGATGCCGTGACACTTCATTTGGTGTTTGAGGCGGGGGAGCAGGAGCCATTTTGCGCTAAGATGCGCGAGCTTATGGCGGGGCGCGAGGAGATTGAGGTCGGTGCTCCCGAGTTTGCCGAGTTCTAACGACGACGGCCGGCGTGCTTTTGGATGGATTCCAAGCGCGACGGCCGTCGTTTTTCTGTTGCTGCCGTTTACTCGGCGAGCTGCTTTAGCACATCGCAGGCGATCTCGACGGCATCGTCGATGCAGCCGGGACAGCTGCGGAGCGGACCCTTGTCCGATCCGATGCCTTTGAGCGTGCCGCAGATGGTCGTCGTGTTCTTCTCGCCAAAACGCTTGGCGATTTCGCGCGACAGCTTGTAGGTCTGGCCCTTAGTCTTGGGGTTTTCCATGCCGTCGCTCATCACAAAGCCCATGATGGCCACGGCGCCCGAGATGGCGCCGCAGGTCTCGGTCATGCCACCCATGCCGGCGCCAAAGCCCTCGGTGAGGGTAAAGGCGGTCTGGGGGTCGAGCCCGACGGCAGGTGCGAGCGTGCAGGCGACGGCCTGTGCGCAGTTGAAGCCTTGGGCGTGGTATTCGGCAGCCTGAGCTTGGCAGGCGGCGGTGTCGAGCTGAGCAGTATCGATTTGCTTCATCGTTGTCTCCTTGGTCACGGTGTACTCGCCTATGGTACCCGTGACGGGGCATGTAATCATCGAGAGCTTCATGTATGCCTCGTTTTTATCTATCGAGCAAATGCCCAAGGCTTGAGATAAATACCCCTGATCAATTAGTCCCATAACCTACCTTGGGGATGGGTTGAGAGGGGTGCAGGGTAGCGGTATCGTGAACCGAATGAAACGTAACCCAGGCAAGGGAGCTAGATATGAGCGAGCAGACCATCGGTACTACATGTGTTCAAGGCGGCTATCACCCGGGAGATGCCGAGCCGCGCCAGGTGCCCATCTACCAGTCCACCACGTGGAAGTACGACACGTCGGAGCATATGGGCAAGCTGTTTGACCTGGAGGAGTCGGGCTACTTCTACAGCCGCCTGCAGAACCCCACGTGCGATCTGGTTGCCGCCAAGATCTGCGAGATGGAGGGAGGCACCGCCGCGATGCTCACGAGCTCGGGCATGGCTGCGAACTTCCTCGCGATCTTTAACGTGGCCGGTGCCGGCGATCATGTGGTCGCTAGCTCTGCCATTTACGGCGGTACGTATAACCTGCTCGCCCATACTATGGAGCGCATGGGTCTGACCTGCACGTTCGTTGCACCCGACTGCACCGATGAGGAGCTCGAGGCAGCCTTTGAGCCCAATACCAAGCTCGTCTTTGGCGAGACGATCGCCAACCCCGCCCTTGCCGTGCTCGATATTGAGCGCTTTGCCAAGGCCGCACATGACCACGGTGTGCCGCTGATGGTCGACAACACCTTCCCGACGCCCGTGATGTGCCGTCCCTTTGAGTGGGGCGCCGACATCGTTACGCACTCCACCACCAAGTACATGGATGGACATGCTGCCTACCTGGGTGGCGTGATTGTCGATCACGGCCAGTTTGACTGGATGGCCCATGCGGACAAGTTCCCGGGTCTCACCACGCCCGATGAGAGCTACCACGGCGTGACCTATGCCGAGAAGTTTGGTCGCGAGGGTGCCTTCATTACCAAGGCAACCGCTCAGCTCATGCGCGATCTTGGTCCTATGCAGAATCCGCAGGCGGCCTTCTTCTTGAACAGCTCGCTCGAGAGCCTGCATGTGCGCATGCCGCGTCATTGCGAGAACGGCCTTGCCGTTGCCAAGTTCCTGCAGAGCCATCCCAAGGTGCGCTTCGTGAGCTATCCGGGCCTGGAGGGCGATAAGTACTACGACATGGCTCAGAAGTACATGCCCAACGGTACCTGCGGTGTTGTGAGCTTTGGCTTTAACGGTGGTCGCGCGGCGGCCGAGACCTTTATGAAGAGCCTTAAGCTCGCCCAGATCGCCACGCACGTGGCCGATGCGCGTACCTGCTGCTTGCATCCCGCTAATGCCACGCATCGCCAGATGAACGATGAGGAGCTCATCGCCTGTGGCATTTCTGCCGACATGGTGCGCCTGTCGTGCGGCCTCGAGGATACGGCCGATCTGATTGCCGACCTTGAGCAGGCGCTCGAGCAGTGCTAGGCTAGCGTTCGTGCGAGGCGCCGATGCTGGCAGAAAGCTTCGGCGACCTTTCGTTCCGATTCCGTAGGCGGGACCCCAATTGCGGCTGTTTGCATGCGATTGGGGCCCCGTTTTTGCGTTGGGCCACTCGAAAGGATGGATATGGAGAAAACTGCAGAGCAGCTGCGCCGCGAGCACATTGCCCTAGAGGGCGACACCCATGGCAAGAACAAGTGGGCGATTCTGTTTACCGTGCTCATCATGACGTTTATGGTGTGTCTGGATTCGACCGTCGTGACCGTGGCGCTGCCCGTGATGCAAAAGGAGCTGGGCGTGGGCCTCGATCGCATTCAGCTGGTAAGCTCGGTGTATCTGCTTGCGACATGCGTGGCTATGTTGCCGTTTGGCCGTCTGGGCGACGTGCGCGGCAAGGTGGGCGTATTTCAGCTGGGCGTAATCGTCTTTACGGTCGGCTCGTTGCTGTGCGGCCTTTCGGGTTCGCTCGAGGTTCTTATCTTGGCGCGCATTGTTCAGGGTGTCGGTTGCGCGGCGGCCATGGCTAACAACATGGGTATCATCACCGAGTCGTTCCCGGCGCGCGAACGAGGCCGTGCTATGGGTATTCTCGCGACCTTTGTGGCCCTCGGCATGATGTGTGGCCCCGTGCTCGGTGGCATGCTGGTGGCAAGCTTTCCCTGGGAGAGCATCTTCCTCATCAACCTGCCTATTGGCGTCATCTCGTTTATCGTGGGGCTCTACACGCTGCCGCATGTTAAGCCGGAGGCCGGCGAGCGCCCCATGTCCCTGATCGAGGCCGCTCATCGCTGCTTTGCAAATTCGGCCTTCACCATCAACCTTGTCTGCATGCTCATCGTCTTCGTTGGCATTGGCGCATCCGAGTTTATCCTGCCGTTCTATTTTCAGGACGCCCACGGCTTTGGTTCCGACATTTCCGGACTGCTCTTTTTGGCGCTGCCGATGGTGAATGCCTTTATCGGGCCGCTTTCGGGCACGGTTTCGGATCGTGTTGGCTGCGAGGGCCCCACGGCAGTCGGCCTGGGCGTGTACGTGTGCGGGCTCTTTGCGGTAAGTATGCTCGACGAGCGCTCTTCCATCCCTGTGATTGTGTGCTGTGCCGCGTTTATGTCGTGCGGTACGTCGATTTTCCAGAGCCCCAACAACTCGCTGTATATGGGCTCGGCTCCGCGCGAAGCGCTCGGCTTTGCGGGCAGCCTGGGTAGTTTGGCGCGCTACGCCGGCATGGCGCTCGGCATTACGGCGGCGTCGCATATCCTGTATGGGCAGATGAGCGTGGCAATGGGCGAGGCCGTGACCAGTTTTGTTACAGGTCGTCCGGACGTATTCCTATTCGGCTTTCGCTCGGTGTTCTACGTACTCATGGCTGTGGCCGCCGTGGGCTTTGCGCTTGCCATGGTGCGTTTGGTGAAGATGCGCGCCCGCCATTAGCATGTTGGGAGGCTGTCTGCCACGATTCGCGCCGTCCCAAAAAGACTGGTTTGTGGTGCGATGTGGCTTGTGGGGCGGGCGGGGGTCGGTCCGTGGTAGACTATCGAACAACGTTTATTAATCGCGCGGTATCGTTGCCGCGAGAAGGGGTTGCGCCATGCAGGAGCTTGAGGATCGTATTCGCCATGACGGCA
>JAXKGH010000079.1:0-2248 GCA_036550475.1 Collinsella sp.
GCACATCAACCGCGACCTTATGGTCCGCGCCGCCATCATCGGCGCCATTATGGCAACCGAGCTCACCTGCATGTGCCTGGGCTCCAGCCTCACTTCTGCCTCCACCGCCGGCTTTTTGCAGAGCCTGACGGTCGTGATCGTGCCGTTTGCCAACGCCGCCCTGCTGCGCCGCGCCCCCGAGCGCAAAGTGCTCGTCGGCACCGCCATCGTCACCTGCGGCATGCTGTTGCTCTCGGGCGCCGACTTTACCAGCCTGAATCCCGGCGCGATCATCATGCTGCTCTCGGCCTTTATCTATGCCAGCCACATTATCGTGGCCAAGCGCTTTGTCGAAGAAGTCGATCCGCTTGCTCTGGGCGTTTGGCAGCTGGGCTTCGGCGGCTTGTTCTCGGGCATCGCCGCATGCGTCTTTGGCGGTTTCACACTTCCCAGTACGCCCAGCGAGATCGTGGTCGTCGTCGCGCTCGCACTCATCTGCTCTGCCTACGGCTTTATCACCCAGACGCTCGTGCAGCCCCACGTACCCGCCGAGACCACCGGCTTCGCCTTCTCGCTTGAGCCGGTCTGCTCCGCTGTCTTTTCGTTCTTCTTGGTTGGCGAGGTCCTGAGCCCCATCGCCTTCTTTGGCGCCGCCCTCATCCTAACCGGCGTCATGGTGGCAACCGTCGAGCTTCCGCGCCTCCGCGCACATGAACAGGCTCGCATGGCAGGGGCGCCCGAGCACGTCTCGTAGACCCCACTCTTCATACAGCCGTGGCATAAAGGCAACCGGTGCGCCTTTACAATAGATGCCAACAGAGCATCTGACGTAAAGGAGCCCCATGGACGCCGCGACCCGCGACCGCAACATAGCAACTTGGTTGGGCGATGCGCCGCAGCCGGTACGTGACACTACGAACCAGCTGCTCGAGCGCATCGCCCTCTTGCGTACCGAGCAGACCATCTACCCGGCACAAGACGACATCCTCAATGCCCTCGCCTACACGCCGGCCGACCAGGTAAAGGTTGTCATCTTGGGTCAGGACCCTTATCACGGACCCAACCAGGCCATGGGGCTGTCGTTCTCGGTCCCCGCGACGCAAACCAAGTTGCCGCCGAGCCTGCGCAACATCTATAAGGAACTCAAAGCCGATCTGGGTTGCCCCACTCCCGCCACGGGAGACCTAACACCATGGGCACAACAGGGCGTCCTGCTCCTCAACACTACGCTCACCGTGCGCGAACATGCCGCGAACTCGCACGCCAGGCTGGGCTGGAGCACGCTCACCGACTACGTTATCGAACGCTGCTGCCAGCTGCCCCAGCCGGTAGTCTTTTTGGCATGGGGCCGCTTTGCCCAGCAGGTGGTCGAAGGTAAGCTCGACGCAACTGGTGCGAGCAAGGCAACCGACAAGTTCTGCCTGGCCTCCACGCACCCCTCGCCGCTTTCGGCCAACCGTGCCACGGCAGAACTCCCCGCTTTCATGGGGTCGCGCCCCTTCTCCGCTGCCAATCGGCTGCTCGAACAGCACGGCTCGACCCCCGTCGACTGGACTTGCCTCGGCTAAAAATCGATACATCAAAAACGCGCCCGACAGCTTTCCATCGGGCGCGTTTCTTATTCGGGCCAAATAAATTGTGTGCGGCCGGCCTCGCCGCCATCGATCAACAGACTCTGTCCGGTCATAAACCGGTTGGTCACGCCCACAAAATAGATCCACTCGGCGATCTCTTGGGCGGTGGCCCAGCGCTTAAGCGGCGTGAGCTCCATAATCTGGTTCCACAGGTGTTCGTCTTCCATCACGCAACGGTTGAGCGGCGTGATAACGCCACCCGGGTCCACACTGTTGGCGATGGCCTGCGGCGCCAGACGGTTTGCAAGGTTCTTGGTGTAGGCGATAACGCCGCCCTTGCTGGCGGCATAGGCGGGAAACTCCGATCCCGTATGTCCGCTCGCCGACCCCACATTGACCACGGATTTGATAGCCGGCGCCGGCTTGGCGGCAAGCCCCTCCCCCACAAAGGCGTAGCGCTCGGTCACATTGATGGTGCCACACAGGTTAGCGGCGATGTCGTCGGCCGAATCCTGCGTACCGGCAACGTTCACGATTACCTGGGGTTCAAGGTCGCCTGGAAACGAGTCCGGCTCGCGGACATCAACGATCAGATGGCGGTAGCGCTCGTGTTCGATCGCCGCCGGCAGCAGATCAAAGCCCACGACCTCGTGGCCCTCGTCCAAAAAGCGCTGCACGCACGCGGCTCCGATACC
>JAXKGH010000080.1:0-23049 GCA_036550475.1 Collinsella sp.
GCCACGAGCTCGCGAATATCGTTTTGGCTCAAGTCGCGAATGTCCTGAGATTTAGTCCTGGGATTCATGGAAGCCTTTCGATTTTGGGGAAACGTAGAGGGTATCGCTACAATATGGTATCAGCTGCAGAAATTATAGAGGAGGAGTCTGCCCATGCCGGGTAAAAGCCTAGAGAACATGCACGTAGCGGTCTTGGCGGGCGGTCATTCCGCTGAGCGCGAGATCTCGCTCAATTCGGGAAAGAACGTCGTGGTTGCCTTGAAGGAGGCCGGCTACACTTCGGTGGAGCTGCTCGACACGGCTGCCGATGATTATATGGTAACCATGGCGACCGGCGGCTTTGACGTGGCGTTTATCGCCATGCACGGTGCCGGCGGCGAGGATGGCGCCATGCAGGGCGCCATGGAGACCCTGGGTATCCCCTACACGGCCTCGGGCGTGCTTGCCAGCGCCTGCGGTGCCGACAAGGAGGTCTCTAAGCTCCTGTACGCCAAGGCGGGCATTCCCATTGCCCCCGGCCTCGCGCTCGAGGTGGGCGATGAAGTCGATATCGATCATATCGTCGAGGTTTGTGGCGAGCGCTGCTTTGTGAAGCCGGCCGTCAACGGTTCCAGCTATGGCATTTCCCTGGTCCATGAGCCCTCCGAGCTGCCCGCGGCAATCGCCAAGGCGTTTGCGTACGGCGACAAAGTGCTGGTCGAGAAGTGCATCGAGGGTACCGAGATCACCGTCGGTGTGTACGGCGAGGACGACGTGCGCGCTCTGCCGATTGTCGAGATTCGCAAACCCGAGGACTGCGAGTTCTACGATCTGGACGTGAAATATGTCGACCCTACGGACATCCATCGCATTCCGGCGCAGATTTCACCCGAGAATTACACTCGCGCTCAGGAGCTTGCCTGCGCTGCTCACAAGGCCCTCGGTTGCCTGGGTATCTCGCGCAGCGACTTTATTGTGAGTGAGGACGGCCCCGTCATCCTCGAGACCAATACCATTCCCGGCATGACCGATACGTCGCTGTATCCGGATGAGATCCGCCACACCGACGACATGACGTTCCCGCAGGTCTGTGACAGCCTGATCCGTATGGGCCTTCGTCGAGCGGGCATTGCATGCTAATCGAGGACGCGGTTTCGTCAGGAACGCCGCAGTTTGTCATCGACTCCTATGCCACGCTTGCCGAACGCGCCAAAACGCAGTCCTTCGGCCTTATCGAGGAAGATGTGATCGTCCTCGATACCGAGACCACAGGTCTTTCGGTGCAGGACAATGAGCTGATCGAGATCTCGGCGGCCCGTCTTTCGGGCCGCGAGGTCGTCGACCGCTTCGATACCTTCGTGCATCCCAAGCAGCTGATTCCCGCCGAGATCACCGAGCTCACGAGCATTACAAATGCCGATGTGGCAGATGCCCCGTCGGCCGTTGAGGCCGTAGCCGCTCTCGCCGATTTTGTCGGTGGTTGCCCGGTAATCGCACATAACGCCACGTTCGACCGCTCGTTTATCGAGTCGGTCAAAGGCGGCGTCAACGTGAGCGATATCTGGATCGATTCGCTGGCGCTGTCGCGCATCGCGCTTCCGCGCCTGGCATCGCACAAGTTGTCTTTTATGGCCGATCTGTTTGGCTGTGACTCGGTATCACACCGTGCCAATGCCGACGTCGACGCCCTGTGTGGCGTATGGCGCGTGTTGCTCGTGGCGCTCACCGACTTGCCTCAGGGCCTCATGGCGCGCCTAGCCGACATGCATCCGGATGTGCCTTGGTCCTATCGTCCTATCTTCTCATTCTTGGCAGGGCAGAACCCTGGTTCTATCTTCTCTCTCAGCGCCGCTCGTGCTGACGTTCTCAAGGTCGATCGCGCCGACGATCGGGTGGACGCCGACGAACTGCCGGTCCTCAAGATGCCGAGTCGTGAGGAGATTGAGGCAGACTATGCGCCAGGTGGCCTGGTCAATCGCATGTATCCCACCTACGAGCCGCGTGATGAGCAGATCGCGATGGCGCTCGAGGTCCGCGATGCGCTGGTCACGGGCACTCATCGTGTAATTGAGGCGGGCACGGGCGTCGGCAAATCGATGGCCTATCTGGTGCCTTTTGCCGAGGCAGCGCGCCGTAACAACATCACGGTTGGTATTGCGACCAAATCGAACAATCTTGCCGACCAGCTCATGTACCATGAGCTGCCAAAAATTGCCGAGCAACTGGACGGTGGTCTGTCATTTTGCGCTCTCAAGGGGTATGACCACTATCCATGCCTGCGCAAGCTTGAGCGCATGAGCCGCGGCCAGGTCGAGATTACCACCAAGCGCGATCCGGCGGACACGCTCACGGCGGTCGCGGTCATTATGGCGTACGTCTGCCAATCAGCCGATGGCGACCTCGACTCGCTCGGCATTCGGTGGCGCAGCGTCAACCGCCCCGACTTTACGACGGCCTCGCGCGAGTGTGCTCGTCGCCTCTGCCCGTTTTTCCCTGATAAATGTTTGGTCCACGGCGCTCGCCGTCGTGCAGCGCATGCCGACGTGGTGGTCACCAACCATTCCCTGCTGTTCCGCAATGTCGCGGCCGAGGGCAGGATTTTACCTCCGATTCGTCATTGGGTAATCGACGAGGCCCATTCCATCGAGCGCGAGGCGCGCCGTCAGTGGGCGCGCGTGGTGTCGGCGGACGAATCACGCGTTCTGTTTGAGCGCCTGGGTGGCTCGAGCACCGGTGCGCTAAGCCAGGTCTCCCGTGATTTGGCAACCTCCGAGGGCTCTACGCTCTATCTGGGCCTTACTGCCAAGGCGACGTCGACGGTTGCGCGCGCGAGCATGGCAATCGCCGACGTGTTCGATGGCGTTCGCGAGCTCGGCCGCCGTGCCCGTGGGGGTTATGACAATGCCAATCTATGGATTGGCCCCGAGCTGCGCGAATCTGACGACTGGCATGATTTCTTACAGTCGGCCTACGCTGCCATCGACGTATTGGAACAGGCTGACAAGAGCGTCGACGCGCTGGTGCAAGCCGTCGCCGCCGACAAGCCCGAGGTTGTTGTCGACCTGGGTGATATCTCGCGCCGCCTGCACGAGCTGGCCGAGAACCTCAAACTCATCATTGATGGCACCGATGAACACTACGTGTATTCGCTGCAGGTCAATCGCAGGCTGCGTGCCGGCGGAGAGTCAATGACCGCAGAGCGCATCGACATTGGCGAGGCCTTGGCAACCGAGTGGCTGCCCGAGGTTCACACGGCTATCTTTGCCTCGGCGACCATGACGGTGTCCAAAAGCTTCGAACACTTTAACCACGCGGTCGGCCTCGATCGCATCGGCGCTTCAACATCCTCATCGCTGCACTTGGACTCGAGCTACGACTTCGATTCGAACATGGCTGTAGTCGTTGCGGGCGATATCCCCGATCCGCGCGATCGCGAGAGCTATCTTACGGCGCTCGAGCGCGTGCTGGTCGACGCCCATCTTGCCATGGGCGGATCGGTGCTCACACTGTTCACCAATCGGCGCGACATGGAAGACCTGTACGCCCGCGTTGAGCCCAAGATGGCCCGTGCGGGTCTGGAGCTCAACTGCCAGCAGCGCAACTCATCTCCTCGTCGCCTGCGCGATCGGTTTATCAACGAGCCGACTTCATCGCTTTTTGCGCTTAAGGCCTTCTGGGAGGGGTTCGACGCCAGCGGCGAGACGCTGCGCTGCGTCATCATTCCCAAGCTGCCGTTCTCGAGTCCCACGGACCCGCTCTCGTGCGAGCGCAACCTGCGCGAAGACCGCGCTTGGGTGCGCTATTCGCTGCCCGAGGCGGTGCTCGAGGTCAAGCAGGCGGCCGGCCGCCTTATCCGCTCGTCGACCGATTGCGGCGTGCTGATTCTGGCCGACCCGCGCCTGGTGACGAAGGGCTACGGAAAGAAGTTCTTAACGTCGCTGCCCACGAGCTCCTACCAGCGCATCGAATCGGCGCAGATCGGGCACTATCTGCAACTGTGGCGCGCACGCCACGAGCGGCGGCGCTAAAGCGGACAGACGAGGGTTTTTGCCATATCGCACAGGCGCTTTGACAGGGCGGGGTCATCCAAGATGCGGATGGCTCCGCCCGCTGCGATTACCTGGCTCAGTAGCCAACGCTCGGAGCCGTAATGCACAGTTACCGTTGCCATGTCTGCCCCGCCGCGCTCGATTAGGGTGATGCCGGCCCAGTCCAGATGCTCCGCCATATCGAATGGCATCAAGAGCTTTGCGCTGCGCTGCGTCCGGGCAAGGGAATCGTGGAGGGATGCGACGTCCGGTGTGTGAGGCACGACGGAGTCTTCCGTCAAGGCGAGTCCCTCGATTTTATCCATGCGATAGGTGCGCTGCTCATCGACTGTGATGTCCCAGGCAATCAGGTATGTTTGGTCGCCGTTTGCCGTAATGCGCAAGGGGTCGACCAGACGCTCGCGTGGCCGTGCATCGCCCATCGAGCGATATGAGATGCGGCAGCGAACGCCGTCCTGAATGGCACAGCTCAGCTGCTGCCAGTGCGACCCGTGGTTGACGGTGTCAAAGACGCGCTGGTTATAGCCGAGCTCTTCGGGTAGAAGAGCATGCCGAATCCGGGCTGCCGTCTGTGGCTCGATCCCCAACGATTCAAGTTCGTGGTTGAGCACAGCGCCCTCGGCGGCACTCAGGCGCAACGGTAGAACACGCCCGGCGTCGCCGGTGAGGACCACACGCTCGCCGCGGCATTCGCAGATGATGCGCGCGCCCGATTCTCGGTCCGCGAGCGTCGAGACGATCTCGAGAATCTCGTCGAGCGACACCCCTGTGATGTCAAAGCGGCTGCAAATCTCGGCTCGTGTCATGCCGCTCTCGCCGGCGGCGTAGAGGGCCTCCATGATGTCGATGGCGCGCGAGAGTCTCTGCTCGCTGGTGAGTTTACGCACGGGCATGCTCGTGCACCGTCCTTTCAATGAGGCGGTTCCACGCCTGCTTGAGCGATTTGGGGGCCACGGGCCTCATGCCGTCCACGGCGTGGGCCATGCAAAATGAGGCGGCGGCTTCAAGGTCACGCACGTCAACGGTCCAGGTCCATCCCGCATCGGTGTGTGCGAGCTCACCTCGCCCGCGCGTGAGGCCGTTGATCATATCGATCTGCGTCTGAGGGGCGAACGAGAACGTGGCTGCAACGGGCGGTCGGTCGGCGAAATCGAATTCAAAGAACAGATAGTCGTTGAGATTGAAGTCCGCAGGGATGGCGTAGGCCTTCGAAGGACGCCATGCGCGAACGATACGGTCGCAGCGGAATGTCCTGATGTCGTCGGTGACATTGTCGAGGCCGCAGAAGTACGCCACGCCCTCGCGTTCGAACATGCCGTAGACACAGACGGTACGTTCTTTCTGCTCGCCGCGTCCGTTCTGATATAAAAATCGCAGCGCGCATCGCTCGGCAAAGGCGCTCCATACCGCATCGACGGTGGGAGAGCGGCGGATCGGTACTTCGTCCACCGTCGTCCTGCCGGTGAGGTAGGCAATTTTGGAGCGAATATCGGCAAGCGGCGCGGCAAAGGTGGAAGAGCCGGCCGCTAGCGTCTGGTCGATGGCGTTGAGTAGGATATCGGCGTCGTCTGCGGTGATGAGGCCGCCTGCAGCAAACGTGTGCTCGCGGTCGATTGTCCACGAGCTTTCCTCGGTCTCCTGCGCACCGGCGGGGCGAACCTCCTTGATTAAGATGCCACGCTCGAGCAGTTTGTCACGATCGCGCCGAAACTTGCGCTTATCCGAGTCGATATTGCCCGAGCCATATCCCAGGTCAGAATCCAAGACGATCTGCTCGGTCGTCAGCGGTTCGGGGGAGCTGTTGAGCACAAAGAAAAGATTGAGGATGCGCTGAGCCGTTTTATCGAAACCGGGCTCCGAATTCCCCTTTTTAATTGTCGCGGTCGCGTCGCTTGCCGTCATAGAGTCCTCGCATGAGAAGGTGGTTTGCTGCCATGATTTTAGTCCGATATGGAGATTAGGCTATATCCTTGTCCGCTCGAGGCGTTAAGATGGCCCGAATTCGGTCGTTTGCGCTCGCTCGGGGTATACTTTCGACTATATACGGTTCTAATGTGCATGCATTGGGCCTATTTGTCGGATTATGGATGTGGAGCGCACATGGCGAACACCCAGAACTATATTAACCACCTGCTGCAGAACACCGGCATTACGCCGGCATGCAGCGAAGAAGAGCGCTTGGCTGCCGAGGATATCGCTCAGATCTTCCGCAACCACGGCTTTGACCCCGAGGTTCAGGAGTTCAATGCCCCGGCGCCCAGTAGATTGGCATTTGCCGTTACCGGTATTCTTGCGTTTGCCGGCGCCCTGCTGATGGGCATCGGCGGCGGTATCGGCTTGGTCGGCACCTTGCTGGCCATTGTCGGCGCCGTTCTTTACGTGCTCGAGCGCACGGGCCACCCCGTGGTTTCGCGCCTGGGCAAGACGGGCGTGAGCCAAAATGTCATCGCCTACCACAAGGCCTCGGGCCCGCTCGCGTCTCCGCGCAACCGCCCGGTGGTCGTTGTCGCACACTACGACTCTCCCCGTGCTGAGCTGCTCGCCCGCGAGCCCTATGCTTCGTATCGTGCGCTCATCGCCAAGCTGTTGCCCGTTGCCACGATTGCCCCTGCTGCCGTTGCCATCCTGCGTATCCTGCCGCTCCCCGGCGCGCTCAAGGTTCTGCTGTGGATTGTCGCGATCCTCGCTTCCCTCGTTGCACTTGCCAACGCGGCAAACATCATCTCTAACCGCCACGTTCTTCCCTATACGTCCGGCGCGGTGTGCAACAAGTCTTCTGTCGCCGCTATGCTCGGCGTTATGGACAACGTTGCTCCCTTCCAGGGCGAGAACGAGTTTCCCGACGATGTTCCGTTCGATACCTATTTTGGGGAGCAGAAACGTCGTGCCGAGGAAATGGCGCGCGCGGCGGCGGAGTATGCCGCGGCCCAGCAGCAAAACGACTACGGCAACACCATCGAGTACGAAGAGCCTACCTACGCCGAGGACGAGTTCGGTCAGCCGATTGCTCCCGACGCTCAAACCGAGCCCGAACAGGGCGAGGCTTTTGACGAGCAGATTGAGGGCTTTGAGGGTGCGTCTGCCGACGAGACGCTGATTGGCGCCATCGTGCCCGAGGATCAGAATCAGGCTGTCCAGGCCGAAGAGTTCAATGACGAGGTTCCCGCTGCTGAGCCGGCGGAGGAGCCTGCCGCGGCCGAGCCCGAGCCCAAGCTCTATCGCAACGCCGCCGGCAACATTCGCTTTGGTTCGGATGCCATCCGTGCACTCGGAATGCTTCCCGAGTCCTGCACGCTCGATTACGAGGAGGGCGAGGAGCCGACGTTTGAGCCCGAGCCTGCGCCCGTTGTCACTGCGGATGATGAGTCTGCCGCGGTTACCGCTGCCGTTGCCGAGCCCGAGGCGGTGTCCGCGATCGATCCCGCGGCAGGACTGGACATTTTGGCTCCCGCCGCGCCGGCGCAAGACGTTGCGGACGAGTCTGACGACGATTACGTTGAACAGCCGAGGCGCGTGTCTTACGAGAGCGATACTGATTTCTCTGCCGAGATTCCCGCGGCAACGCCCCATGCCGATATTGCATCCGCGTTCTCTTCGATTGGCGCCAGCGCTTCCAGCTTCTTTAAGGGTGCGCTTGCAAAGGGCAGGAAATTTGTCGACGATTTCGAGGAGAAGCGCGCTGCCGCACGCGAGGCTGCCGAGCAGGAGGCTATCGCTCAGCAGCAGGCAGCCGAGGCGGCACGTGAGCGCGCGGCGCAAGAGTTCGAGCAGAACGAGGCTATGCAGTCCGGGCCCGTCGACGCTGCCGAAGCTACGACGTCCTTTGAGTCCCAGCAACCGACGTCAGCGGATGTTGTTGAGGCAACAACGTCTTTCGAGGCTCAGCAGCACGTCGATAGCACCATGTCGTTTGATGCCGCGCAGTTCGATTCCACGATAACGTTTGAAAAGCAAGGCACCGCAATTGCCGAGCCCCTTCCTATTTCCGATGAGCAGGGCGACGCGGCAGACGATGACGAGCCCATTGATGCTGCCGAAATCCAAGATGCCGCCGAGGACGAGTCCGTCGAGGCCAACTCTGACGAAGAGCAATACGCGGCAGCCGATCAAGGTGATTCGACCGAGGTCGAGCAGGAGGAAGTGCCTGCGGTTTCCGAGACTCCCGAGACGGATGAGTCGAGGCCTTACTCCACGCAGATTTTCACCATGCCGACCCCGAGTGGTTCCGGTGCCACGGTTGCCAATGTCGCTCCCACCCAGGACGAAACGGTCGATTCCCTTATGGCCCAGATTTCCTCCCAGGCATCGCCGCGTCCGCAGATGAATGTTCCCGATCCGGCGTCGGCACCGTCGCCTGCACCTTCCTCGTCTCCGCTGGCTTCGGTCCCCGATCCGTCGCTGCCGTCTATGAAGCAGGCAAACGTTGCGTCTCGCACGTCGCTGTTCGACCTTCCCGATCCCTCTGCCCAGGTCAACGACCCCTTTGCTACTGCCCAGGGTCCCGAACCCACATCGGCACCCGTTGCGCCTTCTATGCCCGTTGCGTCGGGCGCGCAGCCGATCGAGACCATTTCGGCTCCCGCCCCGGCGGCACCCAAGTCTCGCAAACGCGGCCTGGGTGGCCTGTTCGGTCGTAAAAGGAAAAACGAGCAGGACAGCATGAGTGATTGGCTGGGCGTCGAAGACGATTACGATGCCAAGAAGTCCGGTCGCGGTATCGGTTCGTGGGATAACTTCGAGGACGATAACGATGGCTGGAAGGGCGGCGCTACGTCTTCCGATGGCGCTTCTTCCGAAGATATGCTCTCGGCTGTCGCCTCTATGGGCGATGATGAGCTGCTCGGTCACGATATCTGGTTTGTGGCAACGGGCGCCTCGGATTGTGATGGCGCCGGCATGAAGGCCTTCTTGGCTTCGCATCGCGATAAGCTCCGCGGCGTATTCTTCATCAATCTTGAATCCGTCGGCGCCGGTAGGCTTTCGGTGGTGACGGTCGAGGGCGAACAGCAGCTGCTCAAGGGCGATCGCCGCATCATGAACCTGGTCAGCAAGGTGTGCAAGTCGTTCCATGTCGATTGTGGCGCGCTCGAGATGCCCTATGCCAAGACCGATGCCTATGCCGCGCTCGAGGCGAGCCGCCGAGCCCTCACCATCGCCGGCGTGGACGGCACGCGTCTGGCTTGCGCTCGTACCGAGGACGACCTGCCCCACAATGTCAACCCGACGAACATTGCCACGGTATCCGAGGTCGTGACCGAGGTTATCCGCCGTTCGTAGACGGAGCTCTAAGGAGTCAACGTGTTTTCGTATATTAAGCGCCATTGGCCTGTCTACGTGATTTTGACCTTGATTGCCATTGCGTTAGGATTTGGGGCTGCCTACATCGTGGGTGCAAAGGGCTCGACCCCCGCCTCCGCAATCAGCGAAGAGGTGGAGCAAGAACAGAGTACGGGTGCCGATGGGATTCCTGAGTCCGAGCAGGCAATCGTTGATGGTGGATCTTCGTCTGCAGAGTAGATACGGCGATTTACATGATTGAAAGCGGGCGAGCCAGGGGACTGGCTCGCCCGCTTTTTCATCGCGCTAGCGCTTCTTTGGGGTCGACCTAAGGCGAGCGAACCATAGGGCTGCGGCACCCGAGGTCAGGAGCGCGGTGATGCAAGCGGCGATGGGAACTGATCCTGTTGCCGGTAGGTCCTGCAGTAGGGTACAGCGTTGAATGACACGGTCCTCGTCATGTGACTCAAGTTTATCGCCGCCGCCGTTGCGGCAAAGATCGACGCGTGCGCTGTTGGTGAGTGCGGTTTGGGGCGTATAAGCCGACGTCGCCTGCATGTGCACGATTGCGCCCCGAGCGTCTGTGCCAAGGATTGCTTTGGCATCGTCAAGGTCGTCGTGCTCATCTTTGAGATCATCGCGGGTCCAAGAATCCGCATCGCTTCGAGTCGTAAAGTCGGCGGCTACCGCACCGTATTCAATTCGAATGCCCGTTACGACGGTATTGGGTGTAAGGTCGAGCTCTTCCGCCTCGAGTGTGGTGGATTCCGTGGTCGAGACATCCGCCTTCCAGAGGCGCCAGCCGTCGTAATCGACGAGGCGACAGTCCTCACCAAGGCTCTCTTTTACTTCGTCGGACTCAAGCCAAGGATTTTCGTGTCCATCGTCAAGTGTCGCGTTCGCCGGTTCATCGACGTCTGTCGAGTCCAACGGCGTCGTGCGATACCACACGTTGCACAGACCGTTGAGGTCGCCGATGGCGACGGGGGTTTCGATTGAGATGAATCTCGCCGTGCCGTCTTTGGCGCACTCAAGATCATCGGTAATCGTAAACTCATCAACCCAAGTAGCGGAATCGTTTCGAGCATCGATGGTATAGGAGAAAAGCCCATCACTATTGGTTTGCGTCGTGGCGCGGTTTTTACCATCGCCGTTAGCCAACAGGCCCTTTTCGATAGGTTGGACAAGTTCCTGACGCTTGTCGACCTGCCCCTTGATCTCGATGGGCGCATCCTTCATCGCGACGGATTGGACTTCTCCCGTATCTTTTATTTCAAACGTTATCTCCTCGGCAAGGTCATAGGTCCGCGGAGACATCATTTCGCGCAACGAGTAGGTGCCGGGTGCAAGATGTTCGACGCGGTGTGGCTTGTCGGATGAAGTCCAGGAGTCTATTTCGGTTTTATCGGGACCATATAAGGTGAGCTGTGCGCCTTCCACTTCCTGCTCTCCGCTTGCATCGACCTTGGAGATATCAACCTTGGTGTAATCGTCGGATACGTTAAGCCGTGCTTCCACAACGGGTGTTTTCTGGTCGGCATAGGTAAGGTCGACGATATGGTGCGTCCGGTCGAGTAAGAAGCCAGTCGGCGCTTGAGTCTCGACAACCTCGTAGCGTGCGGTGCCAGATCCCAGCGGGAGGTCGTCCGCGCGTGCTTCTCCAGTTTCATCCGTCGTGACGGTAGCGACAGTCTCACCGTAGAGCGCGGCAATGCTACCGTCGGGGCGCACGATATCACCCGAGGCACGGATCTCAAAGACGGCGCCCGCGAGGCTGCTGCCGTCTACGGCATCGGTTTTAACGATCCTGATGTTTCCGGTCGCGGCGTGGTCATAATACGAGGCGATTGCAACGGGCGTTAGGTTCATGTCGGCGGGTATGTTTACCTTGATCTCTCCGCCGACAAGATAGGGCTCTTTGGCCGAGGTTTCGCGTACATAATAGGTGCCCGGCACGAGCGATTCGGGCAGTGTGACGGTGCCGGTCGCGTCAGTCGTAAAGGTGTCCATTACGTTATGTGCTGGATACCAGCATGTTTGTGAGACAGGTTCGTGATTGCTGTCGAGGAGTTGGAAGGTGAATCCGGCTAGCGGAACAGAAGCGCCCGTTTGGGCATCGCGTTTTACAATCTGGAGATGCGTCGACAGAGCGTGGTTGTCCACGATATATTGAAGCTCGGCGCCGTCGGAAATCTGATTGGCCCCGACGGTCCATTCCCCCGCACGTTTAAAACCCTCGGGGACGGTTTCCGGAACCTCACGAACCGTGTAGCCGGCGCGGTCGTATGGGATGGCTCCGTGGACACCGGCGGGTCGCTTGCCTGCGCCGAACCATGCTTCTGACTGATCTTTGGTGGAGGCAAAGCCATAGATGTTTGTAGTCAGTGTGCCAACAACCTGCTGAGAGCTGTTACTGACAACCTCAAAGACAACATCTCCTGCCGGCTGCTCCAAGCCGGATTGGTCGCTATTGCCGCAATCCTTGAATTTGGAAATCTCAAGGTCAAACGCAATGGGGATATCGGAAACGAGAGATTCGATCTCGACCACGCCTGAATCGCCGAGTTGGTCGGCTCCAACGGTGTAAGACCAACTGTCACCGGAGGGCAAATAGCCCTCGGGCGCCTTCGATTCATAGATGGTAAAGGTTCCCAGGGGGACATCGGTGAGGGTAGCTCGACCGCTTTCATCGGTCCTGAGAGTTTGTGTCCATCCAGGGGTTGATTGCGATACGCACACGAATTCTGCTCCTGCGAGCGAAGCCCCAACTTGGGGGCCTGCATTCGTTGCGGCGTCGAGCTTTACAATGCGCAAGGTAATGGTGCCGGGTTGTTCATCAATGGTGACGTATCCGCCGTTATCCGTCGTGGTAAAGGTAATGCGATCGTGCAGGGGGATATAACCAGCTGGCGCTGTTGTCTCAACTAGGTAGTATGCCGTGTTGGGTAGGAGTGTTGCCTGCGCTCGACCGTTGCTGTCCATCTGGACGGTGCCGACACGCGTGCCGCTGGCGCTCTCAAAAACATCGAATGTTGCCCCGTCAAACTGATAGGTATTGTTTCCGCTGGTAATGGCAGCGTTTGCAGACTGCTTTTGGAAGGAAACAGAGACCGCCGGCAGTACATAGAGCATGTCTTGACGTTTGCTGCCGCCCGATACGGCTCCTAGATAGCGTCGCGCGCGGTGTGGAGCGGCTTTGATGCTTCCTGATTTTGCGCTGTCGTGGAGCCACCGCGCAGCCGCCACGACTTCATTGTCGGCGGTAAAGTGCCCGCTCTTGGTTTTGCCCTGAGCGGTCGTGTAGGAGTAGGTACCGTCGACATGGGTAGTGCCGTTGAGCATCCATACGGCAAGCTGGGTTGCGGCGCGGGCGCGATCGGGTGAAAGATGGTAACCGCCAAACGACGTGGCAGTAGGATATCCGTGACAAACGATTGCCGCGAACTCGTCGTCGAGCCACACCCAGCCTTGATCAAAGTTGAGCCATGGGCCGCCCGGCTTGGTGGGGCCGGGGCGCTCCTGGTTCATGCAGTAGGCAATCGAGGCGTCTTGAGCTTCATACTTGCCGATAAAGAAGGGCCCACAATCATCGCTAATAGTGCGGAAGCCGAGCTGGTCGTAGCCATCAACGGCAAATGCGGCTCCCGGTGCCAGGCAGCCGAAAAGCAGGAAGAGGAGCAGGAGCAGCGGACCTGTTGCGATTGCGCTGTGGACAGAGTGCGTGGGTGCGTTGGACATGGCTGCTCCTTATCCCTCGTGCGTCGCACGGGGAGGCTGCGACGCGTAGGATGAGGCTACCCCCGAGGTTCATGCGGGTAAGTACCGGAGCCTGACCAAAAGCTTGCCCAATTCCTGACAAATTGAGCTCAAATACAACAATCAAGCAAAAGCGCAGGTAGAAGATAGGGAGAACAGGAAGTCAAAGGTCCTCGTCTCCACAATTGACGCGATTTTCAAACGAATCTCCACAGCTAAAACAAGCATCGCCACCCTTGTATCGAACAAGACAACCGCGTTATACTATCCCCCACATATGCGGGCATCGCCAAGTGGTAAGGCATCAGCTTCCCAAGCTGACACTCGCGGGTTCGAGTCCCGTTGCCCGCTCCATTCGAATTTCAGGCACGGTAACGTTTCGTTACCGTGCCTTTTTCAATAAAGTGCCGGGACTCGAACCCGACAGGGTGCGAGCGTTAAATAAACGCGAAGCGTTTATAGCGAGCAGGCAAGGTCGCCGATAGGCGGCCGCAGCCGGTGCGGATTTGCGAAGCAAATACGCGGACGTCCCGTTGCCCGCTCCACCGAGCGCGGGAGAACTCGGGACGGCCAATTCAACAAAGTTTTCCCCATCGTCTCCGTGAATCCGAGGAGATCGCCGCAGCCGGTGCGCGTCCGCGACGCGGGCGCGCGGACGTCCCGTTGCCCGCTCCATCGAGTACGGGGGACCTCGGGAACGTCGGGTCCAACCCGCTGTGCCCGTGCGTGTGCGCGGACCGGGTCTGCCGACCGCAGCCGGTGCGGATTTGCGAAGCAAATACGCGGATGTCCCCATGGCTGCTCTTGCGGCAAAATGTTAGGTTAATGCCTGCTGCCCATACTTGCACCTGCGCACGGTACAATGGTTGGGTTACGACCAACGTGCCAATAACCAAAAAGGAGCCGCTATGATCGATCGCTATACCCGCCCGGAGATGGGACACATCTTCTCCCTCGAGAACAAGTACGCCATTTGGCAGGAGATTGAGGTCTTGGCCTGCGAGGCCCAGGCGGAGCTCGGCAAGATCGGTATTTCCAAAGACGAGGCCCAGTGGATCCGCGACCATGCCAACTTTGAGAAGGCGAAGGTCGATGAGATCGAGGAAGTCACGCGCCACGACGTCATTGCCTTCCTGACCAACATGAAGGAATACATCGATGCCGATGTTCCCGAGGGCGACCCCAAGCCCAGCCGCTGGGTTCACTATGGCATGACCAGCTCCGATCTGGGCGACACGGCCCTGTGCTACCAGCTCACCCAGGCCTGCGACCTGATCATCGAGGACGTCAAGAAGCTCGGCGAGATTTGCAAGCGTCGCGCCTTTGAGGAGCGCAACACGCTCTGTGCCGGCCGCACTCATGGCATCCACGCCGAGCCGATGACCTTCGGCATGAAGTTTGGCTCTTGGGCCTGGGAGCTCAAGCGCGATCTGGATCGTCTTGAGGACGCCCGCAAGAATGTTGCCTTTGGTGCCATCTCGGGCGCTGTCGGCACGTACAGCTCCATCGAGCCGTTCGTCGAGGAGTATGTCTGCGAGCACCTGGGCCTGGTTCACGACCCGCTGTCCACGCAGGTTATCAGCCGCGACCATCACGCCTATCTCGCCGGCGTTCTCGCCACCACCGCAGCCACCTGCGAGCGCATCGCTACCGAGGTCCGCAATCTGCAGAAGACTGATACGCTCGAGGCCGAGGAGCCGTTCCGTAAGGGCCAAAAGGGCAGCTCAGCCATGCCGCACAAGCGCAACCCCATCACCATGGAGAAAGTCTGCGGTCTGTCGCGCGTCGTGAAGTCCAACGCCCAGGTTGCCTTCGATAACGTCGCCCTGTGGCACGAGCGTGACATTTCGCACTCCTCTGCCGAGCGCGTCGCCCAGGCCGATAGCTTCATCGCCCTCGACCACATGTTCCAGTGCCTCATCCGCGTTATCGACGGCCTGCAGCTGTACCCTGCCCGCATGATGGCCAACCTCAATAAGACCCGCGGCCTCATCTTCTCCTCCAAGGTGCTGCTCGCTCTCGTCGACACGGGCATCACCCGCGAGGACGCGTACGCCATTGTGCAGGAGAACGCCATGGCAACTTGGCACGAGGTACAGGATTGTGTCTCCGGCCCCACCTTTAAGGAGCGTCTCGAGGCCGACCCGCGCTGCACCGTCAGTCAGGAGAAGCTCGACGAGATCTTTGATCCGTGGGACTTCCTCACCCGTATCGACACGGTCTTTGATCGTCTGGAGCAGCTGAGCTTCGAGTAGGTTCGGGCATAACGTTAGCTTTTTAGGGCGCTTTGCTGGTAATGTGTGTTGCCGGCAAAGCGCCTCGTTGCATTTAGGGAAAGACGGGGATAATAGTCGTCTCGAATAACATTCTGAGAGGGGATCGCATGATTTCGTTTGATTACAAGCCTCAGGGCGTGTGTGCTCGCAATATTCACCTTGATCTTTCCGATGACGGCAACAAGGTGATGGGCGTTGAGTTTACCGGCGGCTGCGACGGCAATCTCAAGGCTATCTCCAAGCTGGTCGAGGGCGCTCCTGCCGATCGCGTAATCGAGGTTCTCGCCGGTAATACCTGCGGTATGAAAAAGACCTCCTGCGCCGACCAGCTTACACGCGCTATCGAGGCCGCTCGCACCGAGATCGCCTAATGGGTATCGCCGATCACATCAAGAACGGAATATCGCGTCGCGGCTTTGTACTCGGTGGGGCTGCCGCGGGCGCTGCCACGGTGCTTGCCGGATGCTCGAAAAAAACGGGCACCAGCGATGATGCCGCCGGCGAGCCGCAGGTTATCAAGGACGATTCCAAGATCATCTCGATTACGGATGAGTACGAGGCAGTCGACATCGATCTTGAGCCGGCGGCGTCGTGGACGCTGCCTCTGGGTACGCTGCTGTACTACTGCGACGGCGATTACGCCGCGGCGATGATGGCGCCCGCATCGGCGCTGCACGCCAACACACTCGGTGTGCTCAACCTGGGTGATGGCTCGCTTACCACATTAATCGAGGATCCTATCGAGGGCACGGGATATGCATTCTACGATGTCCGTGCCGGCGACGGCGTATTCGCGTGGGTTGAGATGAACTTTGCCAATTCATCGTGGAAGCTCTACGCTCAAAATCTGTCGGGCGCTTCGCTCTCTGGCGACGTGGTTGAGCTCGATCGAGGTGGCAAGGACTATGATCCGCCCCTGTTTACGGCGTTCGGGTCATCGGTCATCTGGTATAAAATGCCTTCGGCAGGCGGCAATAAAACGAGTAGTGATTCGTTTTGCTATCGTCGCTCGCTTGATGAATCCAAGGCCGAGACAATTTGGAAATCGACGGGCCGCTTTGCATCGGCCCCGCGCGCGAGCGACGGCATTTTGACCATCTCGCCGCGTGTCCGCAACGACGAGGGCGTCTACTACGGCATAACGGCAATCGATCTGACCGACGGCAACAACACCAAGCGTGCCCAGCTAGTCCTTCCCTCGTCAGTCTCGCCTTTCGAGGCCGTATATATGGGCGATACCTTCGTGTTTTCTATCGAGGCGGCCTATAGCGGCGTGGGCAGCCTGGGCAATATGGGCACGTATATCGGTAATGAGGGAGGGCCGTACCTCTTTCTGTCACGCGAGCCGCTCGCATGTGCGGCTGGCAAGAAGAATAAATACCTTGTTAAGGTACAGGCGTCGCATTTCCTGATCGACACCTCTGCCAAGACCTATGGCTCGCTGCTGTCGCCCGACCGCGCTTTGGAGTATGGCGATTATCCAGCTACGGCGGGAAAATCGGACTCATTCCTTACGTACGCCACGGTGCGCAACAGCCAGGGTATACCAGAGACGGTCACTGCACGCCTATTCTCTCTTTAAGCTTAGAGGGGTTAAAAAGGCGCCAACAGGGGAATAAACGCGTTGTAATTGTGAGTACCGCCCGCCGAGCTGCCGCGTCATAGCGGCATCCGGCGGGCTCAGGTGCGTTAAAATGGGCTTGTTCTTAGCTAATTGAGACAGGGGGGCCGTGTTATGGCTTCAGATGCAAAAAAGATTCTGCTGGTCGAGGATGAGAAGGCAATCCGTGACGCCGTCGCTGCCTATCTCGAGCGCGAAGGCTACTGGGTTGTGGGCGTCGGCGACGGCCAGTCCGCGATCGAGGAGTTCGAGAAGCATCAGTTCGACCTGGTCGTGCTCGACCTTATGCTCCCCAAGATTCCCGGCGAGCGCGTTTGCCGCACCATTCGCGATACCTCGGATGTCCCCATCATCATGCTGACGGCTAAGGGCGAGATCGAGGACCGTATTATCGGTCTTGAGCTCGGCGCCGACGACTATCTGATTAAGCCGTTCTCGCCGCGCGAGCTCGTCGCCCGCGTTCGCGCTCTGTTCCGCCGTGCCCATCAGGCCGACGAGCCCGCCGTCGAGGTACTCGACTTCGGCGATCTGGTCATCGATATCTCGGGCCACAAGATCTTGGTCGAGGGCAAGGAAGTCGATCTGACGGCTTCCGAGTTTAAGCTGCTCACCACGCTTGCCCGCCATCCCGGCCGTGTGTATAACCGCATGGAGCTGGTCGAGAAAGTGCTCGGGTATGACTTTGAGGGCTATGAGCGCACCATCGATAGCCACGTGAAGAATCTTCGCGCCAAGCTGGGCGATGATCCCAAGAAGCCCAAGTGGCTCTACACCGTCCATGGTGTCGGCTATCGCTTCGAGGCTCCGGCCAAGACCGATAAGTCAGACGAGAAATAGGGAAATCACATATGACACCTGCGCGCTTTGAAATCGGACAAAAGCACAAGCAGGAGAGCGAGGCGGGTTCCAAGGCTAGTTGGAACACGCCTCGTTCCGATTCACGGCCAACGATGAGCTATCCCTCGCGCATGGCACTTGCTTTTGCTCTGACATCGCTCATGACGGTATTGGTGCTGGTGGGCGTTGTCTCTGTTGTGTGGGGCACGGTCTTTTCGGATTACACACGCTCCAATATCGTCGAAATCGCAAATTCCGCTGCCGAGAAGTTGGCAACCTCATATGAGGAAAACGGCTCTTGGACCGCGGGAGAACTGCGCACGGTCGCAACGTCGAGTTTGGTTTCCGACGATCTGGGTATGCAGGTCGTCAATAAAAAGGGCGTGATCGTTTATGACGATTCCTGGCCCTCGGCAAGCGCCACCGCCGATGTACGCGAAAACCAGGCTACGACCGACGACACGAGCGGCAAGAGGGCATCGCATAGTCCGGTCTCGTCTGCTCCAACCGACTCCGATAGCGTTGCTAACGTCGAGATTGTAACGTCTTCCGGCGAGCATGTCGGACAGGTAAAGCTGTGGGCCATCGGCTCCGACGCTCTGCTCACCAAGGCGGACTCTGCGTTTAGGGAGAAGACCTTTAACGCCATGGCCCTCGCCGCGGTTGTTGCAATTTGCATTTCGGTCGTTATCGGATCGCTCGTGTCGCGCATGCTCACCAAGCCGATTCATCGCATCACCAGTACCGCAAAGCAAATCCGTGACGGCGACCTGTCGGCTCGCACGGGACTGCGCGGTGATGACGAGATCGATCAGCTGGGTGAGACCTTCGATGAGATGGCCACTTCTCTCGAGAAGGATATGAAACACGAGAAGCGCCTGACCTCAGACGTTGCACACGAGCTTCGCACGCCGCTTATGGCCATGCTCGCAACGGTCGAGGCCATGCAGGATGGCGTGTATCCCACCGACGATGAGCATTTGGAGACCGTTGCTTCCGAGACGCGTCGCTTGGCTCGTCTGGTGCAGCAGATGCTCGACCTATCGCGTATGGAAAACAGCACGGCTCCGCTCAATCTAGAACCGGTGGACATGGTTCCGTTCGTGCGATCGATTGTGAACGGCCAGGAGCGTCTGTTTGCCGACCGTGACCTTCGTCTTCGCTTTGCAGATGAAACCCAAGGGCACGACGATGTCGTCGAGGCCGATCCCGACATGATCACGCAATGTGTTATCAACCTCATGAGCAACGCCATGCGCTACACCCCCGAGGGCGGTTGGGTCGTGGTGTCGGTGCTCAGTGACCGCAAGCACGTCAGCATTGCCGTTTCTGATACCGGTATCGGTATTGCCAAGGACGATCTGTCGCGTATCTTCGGACGATTTTGGCGCGCCGATGCCAGCCGCGCCCGCGAAGCCGGCGGCCTGGGCGTTGGCCTCGCCGTGACCAAGCAGATCGTCGAGCGTCACCATGGCTACATATCCGTGGAGTCGGAGCTTGGAAAGGGTACGACTTTTACAATTCATCTGCCCCGCGAGCACACGGCAGACGCGGCATCTACTACAATGGAACACTAGCTTTTCGCTATTCGGTGAAGGAGGGGCCGCGTCCCTGCCGCTCCGAGTTTGCGAAAACATGCGGGAAAGAACCCGCATTTCTGTCGTATTTAGGTAAGGAGTGACTCACGTGACAACGATGGAGCGTCGTCCGGATTCCCGTGGCAAGGTTCGTGATATTTACGATGCCGGTGAAAACCTGCTGATGGTCGCCACCGACCGCATTTCTGCGTTTGACTTCATTCTTCCCGACGAGATTCCGTTTAAGGGAGAGGTACTCAATCGCATCTCGGCATTCTGGTTCGATAAGTTTGCCGACATCGTCCCCAACCATCTCGTTTCCATCGACCCGGCGGATTTCCCCGAGGAGTTTGCTGAGTATCGTGACTACCTCGCTGGCCGCGCCATGCTGGTTAAGAAGGCCCAGACGATTCCTATCGAGTGCATCGTCCGCGGCTATCTGACCGGTTCGGGCAAGAAGACCTACGACGAGAACGGCACCGTCTGCGGCATCCAGCTGCCTGAGGGCCTGACCGAGGCTTCCAAGCTTCCTGAGCCGCTGTTCACGCCGTCCACGAAGGCCGAGATCGGTGACCACGACGAGAACATCTCGTTTGAGCGTTGCTGCGAGATCGTGGGCGAGGACATCGCCACGCAGATTCGTGACCTTTCCCTCAAGATCTACAAGGCTGCCGCCGAGTACGCCGCGACCCGTGGCATCATCATTGCCGACACCAAGTTCGAGTTTGGTGTTATTGATGGCAAGGTCACGCTGATCGACGAGTGCCTCACGCCCGACTCCAGCCGTTTCTGGCCTGCTGCCAGCTACGAGGAGGGCAAGATCCAGCCTAGCTACGACAAGCAATTCGTCCGCAATTGGCTCAAGGCCAACTGGGATATGACGGGGGAGACCCCGCACCTGCCCGCCGAGGTCATCGATGGCACGTCCGAGCGCTATCGCGAGGCCTTCCAGATCATCACGGGCTCCCAGTTCACAAGCATGAAGGAGAACGCATAAGTGAGTACCCGTAGCGCCACGAACAAGCGCACGCAATCCCACGAAGTTACCGGGGTTGCGCGCAAGTCTGCCGCATCTGCTAAGCCCGCCCGCCAAGCAGCGAGCTCCGTTCGCGTCGTGCCGGCTTCGTCTAAGGCACGCCGCAAAGAGCTCGAGAAGGGCGAGAACCTCGAGGGCCTCTCTAAAGAGGAGAAGCGCGCCCGCAAGGCCAAGCAGCGCGCCAAGGAGGACCGCATCTATACGGTGTCGAATATCCTCCTCAAGCAGGACGAGGACTACACCAAGCGCCGTCGCATCTGGTGGATTGTGCTCGCCATTGGCATGGTGCTCGTCGTGGCAATTTGGGCCTCGCTGTACTTCGCTCCCGCTGGCATGGTGTCCAGCCCTGTCCAGATGGTCGGCATCGTTTTGTCCTATATCATCATCCTAGGTGACTTTATCTACGACTTCGCTCGTATTCGTCCCTTGCGCAACATGTACCGCGCGCAGGCCGAGGGCATGTCCGAGAACAAGCTCAACGCTCTTATCGAGCGCGCAGCTGCCGAGGAGGACAAGAAGGACTCCAAGAAGAAGTAGCGTTTGCATACATACTTATCGCTAAGATATAAGGCGCGTCGTTTTTGCGGCGCGCCCTTTTACTGTTCTATAGATAGATGGAGTGGCACATGATTCGAGCTGCCCTGACGGTCGAAGAGGCCCTGGAGGGTATGAAGTCCCTGGAGCCCAAGATTAAAAACTATGCGCGCCTGGTTGTCCGCAAGGGCGTAAACGTTAAGCCCGGCCAGGAAGTCGTCGTTCAGTCTCCGGTTGAGTGCGCGCCGTTTGCGCGCGTGGTGGTCGCGGAGGCCTATGCTGCCGGCGCCGGCCACGTGACGGTCATCTGGGCCGATGATGCCGTGACGAGGCTCACGTACGAGCATGTCGAGAAAAGCTATTTTGAGCAGACGCCCGAGTGGAAGCGCCTGCAGCTGGATTCCCTGGCCCAGGACGGTGCCTGCTTTATCTTTATCGAGGGTGCGGACCCCGCCGCCCTTAAGGGCATCGATCCCGCTAAGCCCGCTGCAGCTTCTAAGGCAAAGAACACGCAGTGCAAAGTTTTCCGCCGTGGACTGGATTACAACATCAATCCGTGGTGCATCGCCGGCGCTCCGGTCGTGGCTTGGGCGCGCGAGGTGTTCCCGGGAGACGCCGATGAGGTTGCAATCTATAAGCTGTGGAATGCGATTCTGCACACCGCTCGCGCCGATGGCCAGGACCCAGAGAGCGACTGGGAGCTCCACGACGCCGCATTCGAAAAGAACCTGCGTTTCCTGAACGACAATCGTTTCGACTGCCTGCATTACACCGCGGCAAATGGAACCGATCTGATGATTGGCATGACGAAGGGTCACGAGTGGGCCGGCGGCAAGGGCAAGACGCCCGATGGGCACCCCTTCTTCCCCAACATTCCCACCGAGGAAGTCTTCACTTCGCCCGATCGCATGCGCGCCGACGGTATCGTGTACTCGGCCATGCCGCTCATCCACCACGGCAATAAGGTCGACGATTTTTGGATTAAGTTCGAGGGCGGCCGCGTGGTGGACTACGACGCCCGCGTGGGCAAGGCAACGCTTGCAAGTATCATCGATACGGACGAGGGCGCTGCTCACCTGGGAGAGGTCGCGCTCATTTCCAAGAACACGCCGATCCGCGAAAGTGGTGTTCTGTTCTACGATACGCTCTATGACGAGAACGCTAGCTGCCATCTCGCGCTAGGTGTCGGTTTCCCCGAATGCATCGAGGGTGGGTACGACATGTCCAAGGAGGAGCTCCTGGAGCATGGTGTTAACGTCTCGAGCACGCACGTCGATTTTATGATCGGCACGGACGACATCGATATTACGGGCATTACGCCTGATGGACGTGAAGTTGTGATTTTCCAGAACGGCCAATGGAGTTGGGAATAGTCCCAGACCGTGGTACAATGCCACCCGCGGGCCGTTAGCTCAGCTGGCAGAGCAGGGGACTTTTAATCCCAAGGTCCAGGGTTCGAACCCCTGACGGCCCACCCAAAGATTGTTGAGACGGTCAACTTCGGTTGGCCGTCTTTTTTGTTGCCGGTGCAAGGGTTCGAACCCGTCGGGGCGCGGAGCTGAGTAAACGCGTGAGCGTTTGCCAGCGCAGCGCGCAAGGCGCGAAAGCGCCGCAGCGGCCGCCTGCGAAGCAGGCTGAACCCCTGACGGCCCACCCAAAGATTGTTGAGACGGTCAACTTCGGTTGGCCGTCTTTTTTGTTGCCGGTGCACGGGTTCGAACCCGTATCTATCTATATATAAGAACGCTTGGCGAACAAAACCCGCCTTTTACCGATGGGAAACAAATAGCTGATGCCTTTGGAGTAAAGTAGCGCTCCAGAGATGACCGATGTCTCAATACTCATAAAACAGCTGGTCATCGCCAATATCAGAAGCCAATGCTTCAGTTTTAACCTCAGTGACGCGACTGAGGGATCTATTCATTTGTGAACAAAATATGGAGTGCGCGATTCCCGCCCCCGGGGCCCCTCCGGTCTGGCAATATATCTCCTTGCCGCGCGGCCCGGTCGGACCGGATGAGCCGCTAAGCGTGCACCTTGAGAACCGGATACTGCGAGGATGGACACACAAGCTGTGTCGCATCCGGGCAGACATAGAACCATTTGA
>JAXKGH010000081.1:0-14821 GCA_036550475.1 Collinsella sp.
CGGTTGCCGCCAAAGCCGCCACGGTTGCCGCCGCGGTCGCCATAGCCACCACGGTTGCCACCAAAGCCGCCGCGACCGCCACGGTCGCCGCCACGGTCACCAAAGCCGCCACGGCCGCCACGGTCGCCACCGCGACCGCCGCGGTCGCCACCACGGCCACCACGATCGCCAAAGCCGCCGCGGCCGCCACGGTCGCCGCCACGGCCACCACGGTCGTCACGGCCGCCGCGAGGACCGCGATCCTCGTCCAGGCCCATGGCGACGAGCGGAGCGATAACCTTATCGAGAGCGGCCATCAGCTCGGTGGCCTCCTCGTAAGAAAGCTCGGGCAGGAGCTTCTCCTTCTTGTTGGCAAGCTCGACCAGGCCCTCAGCGGCATCCTCGGCGGCGAAGACAACAATCTTGCGCATATCGCCCTCGGCGTCGTCGATGCGGCCGACCAGATCGGCAGCCTCGGCCTCGGCCATCAGGCCATCGAGCTCACGAAGGCGCATGCCCAGCAGGTCGGACATTTCCTTCTGCTCCATCTTGGGCTTGAGGTCAAGAAGCTTGATGGCGCGCTCGATGTTCGCCATGCGCTCGGCCTTGGCCTCCTCCTCCTTGGAAATAGCAAAGCGACGGCTACGCAGCAGGCGGGCGGCCTTCTGCATCTTGTCCATCAGCTCTTCATCATCGTAATCAACGGCGGCCTCGACAACCTCGGCCTCCTCCTCGACGGAAACCTCGTCAGCAGCCTCGACCTCGGCAGCTTCGGTCTCCACGGTCTCGACTGCCTCAACCTCGGCAGCCATGGTCTCGTTCTCGGTCTCGTTCATGATCTCTTCGTTCTCGGACATGAGACTCCTTCTTGGCCCTCTCGGGCATCATCGCCCCATTCGCGGGGCCCGTCGCGCACTCTTTGCGCTTTAAACATTCATGCCTCTCGGCAAAACGTCCATTAGTTTATGGTGTCGCCATCCAATCTAGCTGCAGAATCTATGTGCACACATTAATGCGACATGTGCGACTCGCGACGAGCGTACACCAGCGACGTCGCGAACCCGACCACGGCAATCACAGCCGCCACACGCACGGCAGTTGCAAATCCAATCGCCTGGGCAACGTCGGTCGCAGCGCCAGCCGCGCCGGCAGTCGACGCAGAACTCGAGAGCAGGCCGATAAACAGCGACGGGCCAAACGATGCGGCAATCATATTCCACGTGTTAAGCAATGCCGTTCCGTGAGGATGCTCAGCGGCAGGCAGCGTCTCCAAGCCGGCCGTTTGCGAGGGGCTCAGCACCAAACCGACTCCGGCATACACCACAACGGTCAGCGCCACGACGACGCCGATGTTCATGCTTGCCGCCGTCATCGAGATGGCAGTCTGCCCCACGGCAATCAGGGCAAAGCCGACCGGCAGCAGCGGCCATGCGCCACGGGCGTCCATCACGCGTCCGCCCACAATCGAGGTCACGGCGTTGCAGGCAATCGCCGGCAAAATGAGCAAGCCCGCAACAAGTGCGGTCATGCCGTATGCGCCCTCAAAATAGAGCGGCAACAAAACGCTCATCGAGAACGTCGTCATCATCGATACCACCACAAGCAGACACGCAGGCCAAAAACGAACGCTCGCCATGGGACGCACGTTAAGCACCGGATGCTCGAGCTTGAGCTGGCGGGCCGCAAACAGGCCGAGCAGCACAATGGCGGCGAAAAGCGTCACGATACCGGCAATCAGATTGGTCGAGAACTCGCCTACGGAATACACAAATGCCGTAATACCGGCGGCGAGCAAAACAACCGACAGAATATCAAGCGTGGCGTTCGAACGCTCTCCGACATTCTGAACAAGCTTTACGCCCGCCGCAGCGACCACAATGCCGCCCACCAGCGGCACTACGAACACCGCCCTCCAGCCAAACAACGTGCACATAAGACCGCTGATCACGGGTCCAAACGCCGGCCCCAGCGTAATGCAGGCTCCGCCCAGGCTCAGATACAGACCGAGCTTCTCGCGCGGAGCGCAAGACAGCACCACGTTCATCATGAGCGGGAACAAGATGCCCGATCCCGCAGCCTGCAAAATACGGCTTGGCAGCAAAACGCTAAATGACGGAGCGAACAGGCACAGGACTTCGCCGGCGACCATGCATCCGCATGCGAAAAACAGCAGCTTGCGCGTCGAGAAACGGCCGGACAGGAAGGCCATGATGGCCGTAAAGATCGACGTCACGATCATGTAGCCCGAAACGAGCCACTGCGCCGTGGTGGCACTCACCGAAAAGGCCGCCATAATGTCGTGCAACGCCACGTTAATGATGTTCTCGTTAAACGCGGCAACAAAGGCTGCAATATACATTACGACGAGAATCGCCGCAGTGGCCGATGGCGCTACTTGAACTTGTTGCTGAGATTTGCTCCCCATGCATTTCCTTCCTCTTGGAACGACAGTCGCATCGCCCCAGAGGAACAGTCCAGGGCGAAAAATGAGCCCTAGACTTACGCCAGACGCCGTACTCGACGAGTCTGACAACATGGTCCAACGTCGAAAGATTGTAACGCGGACGCACAGCTTTCCTTCCGCGCTATTATTAAAAGTCCACGAAAGCATAAGACATGAGGAGCCCGCCATGATTAAGCCCATCATGAAATCCGAGTTCTTTTTGCGTCTGCCTTCCGAAGACGCGGGACCCGACGATGCCGCGACCGGGCAGGATCTCCTGGATACGCTCCACGAGCATGAGCGCGAGTGCGTGGGCCTCGCCGCCAACATGATCGGCGTGCGCAAACGCATCATCTGCGTAAAGGACGGCAACAGGACACTCCTGATGTACAACCCTCAAATTCTTGAGCAGGTCAATGCCTATCAGACGAGCGAAGGATGTCTCTCGCTGATCGGCGAGCGTCCCTGTACCCGCTATCGCCGCATTAAGGTTGAGTATTTGGACGAGAACTTCGTCCACCGCATCAAAAACTTCTCGGGCTACACCGCCGAGATCATCCAGCACGAAATCGACCACTGCAATGGCGTCGTGGTTTAGGCCACCTGCCAAAATGAGGGTACCGGAGGCCTCCCTATGGATATCAGCCGCTTTGGCGAATTCGCCATCTTAGCGCAGTCACGCACGTTTCTTGATGCGGCGGAACTGCTTTTCATGTCGCAATCAACCCTCTCCAAGCACATCATGGCAATGGAGCACGAACTCGGCTGCAAGCTCATCGATCGAAGCCAGCGCCACGTAACACTCACCGCGCAAGGTGAAGCGCTCCTCCCCTATGCGCAAAAAATTGCGACGCTTCAGCACCGCTATCTTGCCGCCATTCAAATAGGCGCAGGTGAGCCGCTCGAGCACCTCACCGTCGGTTCTATCCCCATTATGGCCCCTTATGGGATCACGGACGCCGTCATCGATTTTCAGCAGGCGAACCCCTCATATTCTGTCGAGCTCATCGAGGGCGAGGGCGACACACTCAAGCGCATGCTCCTGCACGAGGACATTGACCTGGCCTTCATCCGTGACGGCGGCGCCATCGAGCCAGAGTTCAAAAAGATTCCCTTTACGACCGACCGGCTCGTGGCCGTCCTTCCGCTCGACCATCCGCTCGCCGAACGTGACGCCGTTGAGATAGACGACCTTATCGACGAGAATTTCCTCATGCTTCCCCAAGGCTCGTTCGTAAGCGAGCTCGTCCTTTCCCTTTGTCGCGAAGCTGAATTTGGCCCACGTGTTACGTTCACCGGCAAACGAGCCGAGAACATCATCTCCCTTGTCGCGCGCGGCGCCGGCGTCTCATTCCTCATGCGCAAGCCGGCGGAATCGCTTGCCAGCGGAAAGGTAGCCCTGGTGCCGCTTGAGCCCGCGACGACCTCCGAGGTCAGGCTCTACCTCAAGCGGAACGCCGCGCACTCGCAGGCGGTCGTCTCGTTCATCGGCTTCCTCCCCTACCGTCAGCTCCTGCAGGGCGACCGTACATCTTCCACCGCGGCACGACCGTCATAATCCCCGCTGCTCCACAACCGCAGACCTGTGTCCGCAAACACGCTGACAACGGCACATAATACAAATATGCCTCGGGCGGCACGTCGCCGTCCGAGGCATATTTAGTTAAAGTGCGCAGAAAGACTAGTCCACCGAGATGTTGAGTGCCTTACCGCCCTCGTCCTTCTTGGTACCGATCACCATAGCGGCGACAAGAGCCAGAACGAAAGCGACCACACCGGAGATGACAAGGCCGATAAAGCCCGTGTCGATGCCGGCAGGGTTAATAAAGCTCGGGAAACCGAGCGGGCCGGAGGCGCCGAAGGCATAGAGCTTGGCACCCATGAGGCCGGCAATGGCGCCGCCTACACCAGCGGAAATAAAGGTTGCCCACATAAGGCGCTTACGCGGCAGCAAGATGGCGTAAAGCGCAGGCTCGTTGACACCGAAAATCGAAGAGACAAGGGCGGGAATGTTGACGGCAGCATTTTCCTCGGAGTCCTTGGTTCGGATGATCATGCCAAGCACAGCGCCGGCGATGGCACAACCGCCTGCATACACGAGCGGGTTAATGAGGTCATAGCCGTAGGTTGCGACATCGAGGAACCACAGCGGGATGATGCCCCAGTGCAGGCCGAACATGACGAGCAGGCTCCAGAACGTGCCGATGACGAAGCCGGCGATGGCGGGTTGGAAGTTGATGAGCATCAGAATGATCTGGGCAACGATGTTGGAGAGGACCGTCATGACCGGACCGACCACAAGCAGGCCAAGGATGCCGCAAATGAGGAGCGTCAGGATGTTGGAGAAGAACGAGCTCACAAGCGCGGGCAGCGCGTTAGAAAGGGCCTTGTGCACCTTGGAGGCAATCCAGACGATAAAGATCGCAGGCAGAATCGTCGATGAGTAATTCTGCATGATCAGCGGGATGCCAAAAATATCACCGTAGACATTGGACTCGAAGACCGTACCGGCGCCGAGCGTGTAGAGCGGATCTCCGCCCATAAGGGCAACGAGCGTCGGATAGACGAGGATACCGCCGAGCGCCATTCCCATAACGGGCTTAAGTCCGAACTTCTTGGCCGACGTCCAGCCAATGATTAGCGGAAAGTAATAGAAGACCGAATCTCCGATTGCCGAGAGCGTCACATACGTATTGCTGTCCTTGGCAAGCCAACCGGCAACCGTGCAGAGCGCGAGCATCGACTTGATAAAGCCACCGGCCATAAGCACGCCAAGAACCGGTTGCAGAATCTCGGAGATGATGGCCAGCAGACGCGAGAATGGATCGCCCTTTTTGACGTCGTCGCCTTCATCGATATCGAGTGCGGGTTTGGAGTCGAACCCGCCAATCTGAACAAGGTCGTTGTAGACGGCCTCGACAGTGGCACCAATCACGACCTGATACTGTCCGCCGGCCTGGATGACGTCAACGACGCCCTTCGTCGCCTTAAGCTCATTGGTCTGGGCGAGCGATTCATCCTTGAGGTGGAAGCGGAGACGCGTAATGCAGTGGCTCACGTCTAACACATTGTCTCGACCACCGACCTTTGTGATGATTTCATCGCAAAGCTTCTGGTATTTCATGGAATTCTCCTTTTTCTGAGCGGGGTATAGCATCGATTTCATGCCTCCGTAGTCGACGTGGGAGGGCAAGGAACCCGCTTCCCCCTTTGAAATCCGCGGACGCACGTACGCCCGGGATGCGAAACGGCAGAGAAGATGGAAGATGCCGATCACATGGCGGCGAGCCTCATTGGCCCATGTCACGCAATCAGGTCTACAAACGCGAATCTGCTGCGCCGAGAAGTCTCGTCGTCTGGCAGAACTTGTCACACAGACGTTCCGGTTCGCCCTGGGGAATCTGAGTACGCTCGGTCTCAAAGGAGAGGCCGTACTCGCGTGCCGGAAGGAAATACTCGAAATAGCCGTTGGTGTAACCGCAAACTATTCCCTCGACCGGGCATTCGCGCTTCATGCGAATACCCAGGTCGCTGCCGAGCTCACTCGGGAACACAAAGAGATGCAGGCCGCCCAAACTGATGACGGCACACTTAAGCGTGAGCGAAAAGTCGTCATGGGCAACGGTGTGATAGAACGTCTGAGGCTCGATGCGATCGAGAACGACCTCGCGATCGAGCTTGATCTGGGAAATCGCCTCGGCAAGACCGGTCGAAACGCGCTCGACCTCGGGAATGCCGCGTCCCTGGCGAAAATTGCGGTCGCTACAGTCGCCAGCAGCACCGACGACCATGGCCGGATAGTAGCCAAGACTCTGAGCGAGCTTTTTGCCGGTAAGACCGGCGAGTTCGCTCGTGAGCTCCGTGCAGTCGGGTCCGACGCAAGCGGAATGCACCGCCCAGTTCACAAAGCCCGCAAATGGCTTGCCTTCGGTATCGAAGAACGATACGACAATGACCTCATTGTCGGCGAGTTCACCTGGGATGATGCGGTTGTCGTAGAAACCGGTGATGACCTGCTTGCCCAAGCGACAAATCGCGGGCTGTGCGTTGGCGCGGCACTCCTCAAAGCATTGGCAAATGGTATCGAGGAACCAGCGGTAGTAGTTCTCGTCGAATTTTCCCGTCCACCAGCTGCGGTGGTAAGCGACGATTGAAGTATGGTCGTGCGTCGCCGAGAGCAGAACGCAATCACGGTCAATGCCGTAGCGCTCAGCGAGCATTGTCTTGACTTCCTCGGCCATGCTTTCCTCGAACTCGAGGACATCGGCATTAAAGAGAAACACTTCACGTTCGCCTTGCTGGAAGAGGATGGCGTTGGCGAAGACGTCGTCATGGACGCCTGTCGCAGGTTCAAGACGGTTGGGAAGATTGCGGTAGCCAATCAGGTAGATGTCGCCCGGTGGGGTAATTTTGCGGCGCGCGTGTCCAATGTTCATGCACGTTCTCCTTCTGTGTCACGCCGCATTCAAGGCGGCAATGATGATTTCGACGAGGCGCTCATGGGATCCGGCGGCAAAACCGGAGTTCATAGCCTCATAGGTGATTTTTTCGTACGCGTCGGGAGCCGGTAGGTACTTCTGTCCGCCGTTGACGAGCGTGGCAAAGAACACAGAGCCGGACCGAGCGGCGCGCACAGTGGCGCCGAATGCACTCGAGACCTCGGGTTGTACGCCGACAAGCTCGACGTTTCCCAGCCGGAGCAGATAGACCCTCGTGCGCTGCTCGCCAGCGGCATGAAACTCATACGTTCGGTGCGGAGCCAAAGAGTGAAAATCGGCGCGTGTCTGAGCGGGCAGGAGAACGTCGACCGTGCGGGCATCAATGCCGGTAGCGTCATCCTCACGCGCCATGCGAGCGGCCTCGATCAAAGCATCGCCCAAGGCCTGCCCCTGCTGGTGCAGCATGCGGTATCCGTCCTCATGGGCATCGACCGTCTGCTTAACGCCGGCCGCATCGAACATGACGTTCATGGCGCGCTCCGCCGGACCTTGGTCGCCCGCGGCGCCTGGCAGCAACAGGGCAACGCCGCCCAGCTCGCGCTCGAGTGACATGGCGGCAAAACCAAAGAGGTCTCCGCTCGCCATGCGCCTCCCCTCGGAGTCGCGCGACCCGTCGAGCACGGAGGACTGAACATCCGCCATCGCGAGCACGGCAACATACTCGCCCCCGGCATCCCTTATGGCGAGTACGGGCATCGTGTGGTCGGCAAACCCCCTGGGATTCGAGCCCAACCACCAGCCGGCAGGCGTCTCAATGTCGCGATTAACGTTCACGGGGCATTCGCCCTCCACAGTGGCGAGCGTGGCAGAGCGAATGCCCGCAACAGCGCGCTCGACAGCCGTGCGGGCGGCAGCGACGAGCGCTGCGCGATAGCGCTCGTTGCGATTGCGGGTAGCATCGTCGGCAAGATGCCCGGGAGTGCGGACGTGAGGCATGGAAAACGTGTGGGTAGGAACCACCCAAGAATAAGCACCGCTGCAATTGGCGGCATCCTCAACAAGCTCACGCAGATCGGCGAGTAGAGCCGGAGCGATCGAGGTGACCTCAAGCGAAAGGACGCAGGCGCGTCGCCCCGTCCCCTCGATGATAAGGGCACGGGCGAAGACCTCATGACGGAGTTCGTCGAAACCGTCGAACGGCAACACGTCCCCAAGATCGATGGCCACACGAGCGGCCCCAGCCCTCATCTCTCCTTCGTCCATGGCAGATACCCCCCCTCTGATTGCCGCTCACTCGACACCGTACAGTTGCTGCGCCGTACCGCCAAGCACAAGGTCGCTGTCTGTATCGCTCAGATTTGCAGCGCGAACGCAGGCGACACCCTCGGTGAGCCACTCGCGTTTAACGGGATAGCTCGTGCCAAAAACAATATGGTCTGCACCCAGCACGTCAACCGCGCAGGCGAGGAGTGTCTTGCCCCAAGGCCGAGCATGGGACATGTCGAAATAGATGTTGTTCTCGAGGCGCCTGGAAACGGTCTCGGTATCGACCTGAAAACGGCCAGAAGCATCAGGGCGCTTGGGACCATGAGGCAGCAGCATCTCCTTGAACGCAAAGTATGCGCCGCCGAGCATGGAGTGAACCATCTTGATATTGGGATAGCGCTCAAAGAAATCACCAAAGATCTCTCGGCCGATCGCCGTAGTTTGGTCGACGCAGCGGCCATAAGAGCGGCGAAGGTTGTCGTACGCGAGAAGCGACTCGTTCTCAACCGGCACGGGAACATGGTGCACGTAAACGGTGACATGGCGTTCGTTCAGGTGCTCGAAAAAGCTCGAGAAGACCTGGTCGTCGAGATAGCGCTTGCCGTAGTGAGCGCAGAGCTGCACACCCGCAAAACCATCGTCGAGCCTGCGGTCGAGCTCCTCCAAATTCGCTTTGGTGCCAAAGGGCGGCACAGCGACAAGCGGAATCAGACGGCCACTTGACGCCTTCGCATCAGCAGCCATACCGTCGTTGAAACGCCGGCACATCTCGAGCGACATCCACTCGTGGCAGCCGGGGAGCTTGAGGATCGCCTTGTCGACCCCCGCCTCATCCATATCGGCCAAGCGCTTCTCGAGGGTGTAGTCGCCCTCAATGTAGTTAAGACCCGGAGAACCGGCGGGCATCTCGATCACGATCTGTCGTTTGCCGGCGGAATTCATGGTCAGATAGCCTTCGGTGTCATAGGCGCGGGGTACCTCGGCCAAAAACTGTTCGCAGAGCGTCTCGTCATGAAAGATGCGCTCGTCGAACCAGTAGGAATTTGCATCGATAATCATTGGTTGGAACCGCCTTTCATCTTGTTGAAAACATTCTAGAAAAGCAGGTACCCGGACATCAATTCCAGCTTAAGCCCACTGTATTCCATTTTGGAATAGAACTAGCCGCTCACGCGCGAACCTCGCCCGCTCAACGAGACAAGCGCTAACAGCACGGGCTTAGACAGAAAACGGTCGGCCCGCATCCGTTGCGGGCCGACCGTTTCATTACAGGCTACCTTTACCGTTACGCCTGGCGGTAATGGTCAAAGAAGTCGGCGAGGTCTTCGAGGGACTCTTTGAGTACTTCCATGCGCGGCAGGTACACGATACGGAAGTGGTCGGGCTCAGCCCAGTTGAAGCCGCCGCCGCGCGTGATCAGGATCTTCTTCTCGTGCAGCAGGTCAAGGGCGAACTGCTCGTCATCGGTGATGTTGAACTTCTTCACATCCATCTTGGGGAAGATGTAGAACGCCGCGCGCGGCTTAACCACCGAGATGCCGTCAATCTTGTTAAGCGCCTCATACACAAAGTTGCGCTGCTCGTAGACACGGCCGCCAGGACGGATGTAGTCGTTAACGGACTGATGACCACCGAGTGCCGTCTGAACGATCGACTGAGCCGGCACGTTGGAGCACAGGCGCATGTTGGAGAGCATGTTGATACCCATGATGAAGTCGCTCATGCAGCGCTGGTTGCCCGAAAGCACCATCCAGCCAATACGATAGCCCGCAATCATGTGCGACTTGGAAAGGCCGCTAAAGGTGACACAGGGCAGATCGGGAGCGAGCGAGGCAATCGAGACGTGCTCATAGCCGTCCATGCACAGGCGGTCGTAAATCTCGTCTGCAAAAATCATGAGCTGGTGCCTGCGCGCAACCTCAACGATGCCCTCGAGCACCTCACGCGGATAGACGGAACCCGTGGGGTTGTTAGGGTTGATGATGACGAGGGCTTTGGTCGCGCTCGTGATCTTGGACTCCATATCCTCCAGGTCGGGATACCAATCCGCCTGCTCATCACACAAATAATGTACGGGATGACCGCCGGCAAGGGTTGCGCACGCCGTCCAGAGCGGATAGTCAGGGCTGGGGATCAGAATCTCGTCGCCATTGTCGAGCAGCGCGTTCATCGAAAGCTGAATGAGCTCGGACACGCCGTTGCCCGTGTAGATATGCTCCATCTGAACGTTGGGCAGGCCCTTGATCTGCGAATACTGCATGATCGCCTTGCGCGCGGAGAACAAGCCGCGCGAGTTGGAATAGCCTTCGCAGTCGGGCAGCTGCTGGCGCATGTCCTTGATGACCTCGTCGGGCGTGCGGAAACCGAAGGGCGCCGGGTTGCCGATATTGAGCTTGAGGATGCGCTCGCCCTCGTCCTCCATACGGGCAGCCTCGTCGACGACGGGACCGCGCACGTCATACAGGACGTTATCGAGCTTGGTGGATTTAGAAAAAGTACGCATGGTGGTGCTCCTTGCAATTTGAGCTGAGGGATGGGGTTCGGGCTTGGAATCGTTGCGGGGTGATGATGCCTCGCCTTGATCGGCGTCGCCGGCAAGCAGCCAGGTAACATCGACCTCCAAAATACGGGCGAGCAGCTCAGCCACATCGCGCCGCGGGATCGTCTTGCCGCTCACATATTGGCTCATCTGACTCTTGCCGAGTTTTTTGCCGAGCATCTCCGATGCGCGGATTACGTCCGACTGGCGAACGTCGCGATCGGACATAGTCTGTCGCAGGCGATCGCTAAACGTCTCTTGGGCCACTAGAACCTCCTTGCTGGCAAAGTTCAATTTATAGAATACGAATTGAACCAAGGTTCAATTTAGGCAGCAGTATAACGCGGCACCTCATTCGAAAGTTCAATTTCATAAGAAAATGCACCAGACTCTGAGATTTGCCCAAAGTGGGCAATGACGCGCACACGTTTAGAGGTATTCGAGGAAACGGGCGGCGGCAAGCGAAACATCGGCCGTTCGATATATCGCATTGATCTGCCGATGAGGATGTCCCTCGAGCGGACGCACGGCAACATCGAACTGACAGCGACGCAAGATGAGCGCGGGAAGAATGCTAACGCCCAGGCCGTCCTCGACCATAGCCATAATCGCATAGTCATCCCAGGTCGACAGCTTAGAGCGCACCGCCAGGCCCGCGCGGCGAAACAGCGGCGTAATCTCGTCGTCGCTACCGCGTTCCAGCAGGATAAACTGCTCGTTGGCCAAATCGGCAAGGGAAACGACCTCCGCGGTGGCAAGCGAGGAGTCCGCTGGCACCACGGCCATCAGCTCGTCTTGCACCAACGGTCGCGACGCCATGCCGGCGCCGCGTGGCTCGCGCGGAATAAAGCCCAGGTCGCAGCGACCTTCCGCCACCCATTGTTCAATCTCTGAGTAATCGCCCATCAGCAACTCATAATCGACGTCCGGATGATCGGCGCGAAAGCGCGCAATCACCGGCGGCAGCACGTGGGTCGCCACACTCGAAAACGTACCGATGCAGATTTTGCCGCGCATGAGTCCACGCATCTCATCCACCCGTCGCTGCAAGCGAGTGAATTCCTCGCAGAGCGCCTCGACAGCCGGCATGACCTGCCGCCCGTCGGCAGAAAGAGCCACGCCCTCGCGACTGCGGTCGAGCACCTTAAAACCCCAGTCGGCCTCAAGATCGGCCACCATACGGCTCACGCCCGACTGCGAATAGCTCAGGCGCTCGGCAGCACGCGTAAAGCTTCCGGCGCGCACCGTCTCCAGCAGCACCTGCATCTTTTGGATATTGGTCTCCACGGCACGTCCCCACCCTTACATGAGTTTTTGTCATGTTTTCCATGCATTATATTCGCTTTTCTTCTATTGCCAGTTCACCCATAGTGAACATGCTCGAATATAGAGGGGACGGAAGCGCATGGACAACGGACTGTTTACGTACTTAGCAGCATTGCTATTGTTTGGCTCCAACGGCATCATCGCCGCCGCCATCGCGCTGCCGAGCTCCGATATCGTGCTACTACGCACGTTTTTGGGCGCACTCTCGCTTGTCACCATCCTCGCCATCACCCAAAGCCATAAGTTGCAGGCGCCATCTCGCCCCCGCGAAGCCGCAGCCCTCCTCCTCTCGGGAGCCGCGCTGGGCGCCAGCTGGATTTTTCTGTTCCGCGCCTACCAGACGATCGGCGTCGGCGTATCCTCGCTGCTGTACTACTGCGGCCCCATCATTGTCATGGCGCTCTCCCCACTCATCTTTGGCGAAAAACTGACCGGCGGCAAAATCGCCGGGTTTATCGCCGTCGCCTGCGGTGCTTTTCTCATTGCGGCACAAGGTCTAGGCGGCAATATGCCCATTGCGGGTATCGTCTGCGGTATCGCGTCGGCATTTTGCTATGCGCTGATGGTCATCGCTAGCAAGGGTGCGCCGCACATCGAAGGCCTCGAGAACTCCACGCTCCAGGTGAGCGCCGCCTTTGTGACCGCGCTGGTCCTCACGCTCATCACGCAGGGCGCTCCCTCATTCCTGTCCGCCGGCGTCGCCGCCAGTATTGATTGGCGCGCCGCCGTCATGCTCGGCGTCGTCAACACCGGCATCGGTTGCCTGCTCTACTTTAGTGCCGTCGCCAAGCTGCCCGTCCAGACCGTCGCGGTCGTCGGCTACCTCGAGCCGCTTTCGGCCGTCGTGTTCTCGGCCGTCCTTTTGGGCGAAGCCATAACACCGGTCCGCCTGATGGGTGCCGCGCTTATCATCGGCGGCGCGATTTTTTGCGAACTCGCCGGCAAACGCGCAAGCGCCAAGGCTGGCATAGCCCAGACAGCACGTGCTTAAAAGCCCCTGTTTTGAAATGCAACCTGCGTACATAAATAATCCCCAGCTGGGGATTATTGTCTAAAATAACCTGATGTGCCAAACTGCTCTTGTATGTATAAAGACGGCATAAAGATTATCTGTCCTAGACAGATAACCGGATGTCTAAGGGAGTCCACGTGGCACATAACAAACTGGAGGCAAGCCCCCAAGACCAGCGCGGGCAAGGCGGGCACGGAGCCATCCCCCTCTCCGCTGGCATGCTGCTCGTAACGCTCGGCGTCGTCTATGGCGACATCGGCACGAGCCCCATGTACACCATGAAATCAATCGTCGCCAACAACGGCGGCATCGGTACCGTCAGCGAAGACATGATCTTGGGAGCGCTTTCGCTTGTCATCTGGACCATGACGCTCGTGACCACGGTCAAGTACGTGGTTATCGCCATGAAGGCCGACAACCACAACGAAGGCGGCATCTTCGCCCTGTTCAGTCTCGTGCGCAAGGTGGCGCCATGGCTGATTCTCCCCGCCATGATCGGCGGCGCGGCGCTGCTCGCCGACGGCATCCTCACCCCCGCCGTCACGGTTACCACGGCCATCGAGGGCTTGCGCACTATCGAGTGGGGCCATGCGCTTTTGGGTGACGGCCAGACCAACGTCATCATCATCACCATCATCATTATCTGCGGCCTGTTTGCCATGCAGCGCGCCGGCACCTCGTCAATCGGCAAGCTGTTCGGCCCGCTTATGACGCTGTGGTTCCTGTTCTTGGCTGGCGCCGGCCTGTTCAACATGCTCGGCAACCTGTCCATCCTGCGCGCGCTCAACCCCATCCGCGGCATCATGTTCCTGTTCTCGCCCATCAACCACTCGGGCATCATGGTGCTCGGCTTCGTCTTCCTGTCGACGACCGGCGCCGAGGCGCTCTATTCGGACATGGGTCACGTGGGCAAGGCTAACATTTACGCATCCTGGCCGTTCGTAAAGGCGGCCCTTATCCTCAACTATCTGGGTCAAGGCGCTTGGCTGCTCGCCAATAACTCCAACCCCCAGATGCTCGCGATGGATATCGTCAACCCGTTCTATATGATGCTTCCCGAGCCCCTGCGCCCCTTTGCCATCGTGCTTTCGGCCGTGGCGGCCATCATTGCCTCGCAGGCGCTCATCACCGGCTCGTTCTCGCTGGTATCCGAGGCAACGCGTCTCAACCTTATGCCGCATCTGCGCATCCACTACCCCAGCGACACCAAGGGGCAGCTCTATATTCCGCTCGTCAACAACATCATGTGGGTCGGCTGCATCTTCATCGTGCTGCTGTTCCAAAACTCCGAGCGCATGGAGAGCGCCTACGGCCTCGCCATTACCGTAACCATGCTCATGACCACGACGCTTTTGACGAGCTACATCGCCGGCATCCTCAAGCACAGGCTGGGCGCCTGCGTCTTCGCCCTGCTCTTTGGTGCCATTGAGCTGTGCTTCTTCGCCTCGTGCCTCACCATGTTCTTTGACGGCGGCTACGTCATGATCTTCCTGGCCGCACTGCTGTTTGGCCTTATGTACGTGTGGCGCCGCGGCACCGCCATCGAGCGCACACAGACGATTCTGCTGCCCGTCTCCAAGTACATCGACCAGCTCAATCGCCTGCGCAATGACGAGACCTATCCCGTGCTCGCTGACAATCTGGTATTTCTCACCAACAGCCCCGACCCGCTCACGCTCGACCGCGACGTGCTCTATTCCATCCTGGACAAGCACCCCAAGCGCGCCAAGGCATATTGGTTCATCAACGTGCACGTTACCGACGAACCCTATACGCACGAGTATTCCGTCGAGACCTTTGGCACGGACTTTTTGTTC
>JAXKGH010000082.1:0-6620 GCA_036550475.1 Collinsella sp.
CTTTACAGGAGACCGTTGTCCTGGAGGACCTTCTTAATCGCCTCGACGTTCTCGCCGGTCATGGCCTTCACCGGGCGCGGCATGGTCGGGCTGTCGAAGATGCCCATGAGGTTCATAGCGGTCTTGAAGGCGCCGACGCCACCGGCATAGCCCTGGACGCCCGAGGTGACATCCCAGATGTGCGAAATCTCATTGAGGCGATCCTGCTCGGCCTTGACGGTAGCCCAGTCACCAGCCTGAGCGGCCTTCCACTGACGCACGTAGCCCTCGGGCTCAACGTTGGCGAGACCCGGGACGGAACCGTCGGCGCCACCGAGGTAGGCGCCGTCGACAACAACCTCGTGGCCGGTGAGAATGCTCATCGGATGGCCGTTCTTCTCGTTCTCCTGAACGAGGTAGCGGAACGAGATGTCATCACCCGAGGAATCCTTGACGCCGGCCAGAACGCCCTCGGCGCCGAGCTTGGCAAGGAGCTTCCAGGGGAGCTTGGTGTGAACGCAGACGGGAATGTCATAGGCAAAGATGGGCAGGTCGAGCTCCTCGTGCAGGATGCGGAAGTGCTCCTCGACCTCAGTCATGCCCTGCAGGGCATAGAACGGGCAGGTGGCGACGAGGGCATCGGCGCCCAGCTCCTGGGCGACCTTGCCGTGCTCGATCATGCGCTCGGTCTCGGTATCGATGATGCCGACCAGAACAGGCACACGGTGGTCGACGATGCGAACGGCCTCGGCGATAATCTGGCGACGGCGCTCGTCGGTGGAGAAGACGACCTCGCCCGAGGATCCCAAGAAGAACAGGCCATCGACGCCGGCATCGATCATGCGGTTGATGCTGCGCTCAAAGGAGGCAACGTCGAGCTGGTGATCTTCGGTATCGGGAACAACGACGGGAGGGATAACGCCGGTGAATTTCTGAGTTGCCACAAGAATCTCCTTAGTTGTCTGGCGGGCGGCCCTATGCCACCCACTCTTGTTGGCAGTGTCCAGGCCGTCTAGGCCAAAGAACACGAGTAGAACGTTTGGTTAAAAAAGTCGACGACTTCGTTTTCGAACGCATTGATGCGCTCGTGAGCGTATTTTGCATAGATGATATGCCTCCGGTCACACTCAAGACCGTTGAATACGGCAAACTGATCCTTGGGATCGCTCACGGTATCCATAAGCGATGTGCCCATGAGCACCGATCCGCGCACCCGAGACGACAGCGCCTCGAGGCCACCAGGAAGCGGATTGGCAACCGCCGTGCAGGCGAGGCCCCGCTCGTCCAGAGCAGAAACCGCCAGCGCGACTCCGCCGCCAAGGCCCTCGCCCCATGCAAAGATGCGGTCGGGGTCCATGCCATCAAGATTGCGCGCCACCTTCGCCAGCGCGCAACCCCAACGGACGCGCTCGACAAAAGCGGGCGAAGCAATCCCCCGCCGCAGGTCGTCCGCACCAGCAACATCGTCATCCAGCGCGAGAACGGCATACCCCATGGCGGCAAATCTCGTCATGTGATGCCAGCCGCGCACAGGCCGATCGATGTCGTGGAACATCAGGCACAACGGCACGCGCTCAGATACTCGGGCACGACCGACAGGCTCGATCAAACGAGCGTGAATCGCATCGTCACCGAGCTCAAAGGAGACCTCCGAGTAACGGGCGCAGGGGTTAACAAAGTCAATCGCCGTTATGGCCAGGCCTTGAATCTCAAGATTCGAAGCGCATGTCTCTAAATCAGAAACATCTGCTTGGACATCACCGCGCCAGTCCCGATATTCTGCGAGCCTTGACGAAACCGTTCCAGGAATTCCCACGAGTCCGGGGACAATCAGCTCGTCAACATTGCTCTCGCACTTAGACATGAGCCTCCCCTCCCTTGCAGAAAAACGGAATGATCAGATCGTCAAAATCCTGAATCTCCTCGTGGCCAAAGCCTTCAAAGAACTCATGACGCTTTTCGCAGGTCAGGTTGTTATAGACCGCAAACTGCGTCGCTGGCGGACAGACGATATCGGCTGTGCCAGTGCCAAACAGCACGGGGCATTCGACCATAGGGGCAAAGTTCTTGGAATCGAAGTACGCCAGCTTGGCATAGGCTTCGTCAATACGAGTCGAGTCCTCGTCAAACCAGCGAGACCAATAGCGCAGGCCCTCGTAGGCAATGTCGTCTGCATCCAAATCCCAGACTAGGCGGAAATCTGACAGGAAGGGATAGAGGATGGCGGCACGATTGATAAGCTCGCTGTTAAGCGCACAGGTCGCAATGCCCAAACCGCCGCCCTGCGACGCACCGTTCACAAACACACGCGCAAGATCGATGCCCTCGAGCTTGCGAACGATGCGGCACAGGATGCGAATATCTTGGTGCAAGCGGACATAGTAGAGGTTGACCGGGTCGCCGTCGATACCGGCGACGATATGACCGGCAACCGTTGTGCCCTCAAATCCACCAATGTCCTCGGAGGGACCTCCTTGACCGGGGCAGTCGAGGGCGATGAGTGCCATGCCCATGCCCGCAAACGACGCCTGCTCAAACCAGCTGCGGCTTGCACCCGGATACCCATGGAACTGAAGTACCAATGGCACGGGCTCGTCCGAGACGGGTTTAAGGTACTTGGCATGCAGGCGAGCGCCACACATACCGGTATACCAGAGGTCGAAAAGCTGGCAGGTCGCGGCATCGGTGACCGATGCCGTCTCGATCGCATAGTCAAGCCCGACAGCGTCGGCCTCGGCCATGCGATCCTTCCAAAAGAGATCGAAATCTGATGGACGGGGCATGGCGCCTCGATATTCACCAAATTGATGTTGTAGCTCCTGAGCACTTGGCATGGCTCGTGAACCCAACCTTTCGAAATCGCAACGGAGGTGCGCCCGGCAAGGGAACCGGGCGCACGGGAGGGAAAGCGAGGCTACTCGCCGAGCTTGGGGTGCAGCAGCGACGGCGCAGCGCCGAGCAGCATCTTGGTGTAGGGGTCCTGGGGGTGCTGGAAGACCTGCTTGGCCTCGCCCTGCTCGACGATCTTGCCGCCATTCATAACGATGATGTCGTCAGAGATATAACGGACCGTCTGGATGTCATGGCTGATGAACACCATGGCCAGGCCGAGCTCCTTCTTAAGGTCGGTCAGCAGGTTCAGAATCTGCGCGCGGACCGAAACGTCCAGAGCCGAGGTGGGCTCGTCGGCGATGATGGCATCGGGGTTCAGCGACAGGGCACGGGCAATTGCGACGCGCTGGCGCTGGCCGCCCGAAAGCTGGCCGGGAAGAACCTCGGCAGCGGAGCTGGGCAGACCGGTGAGCTCCAAGAGTTCCTTGACGCGCTTCTCCTGCTCGGCCTCGGTACCCAGGTTGTGGACGCGCATGGGGTCGAGCAGCTGCTCGCGAACGACCATGCGGGGGTTGAGCGCCGTGGCCGGGTTCTGGAACACAACCGAGATGACGCGACCCATGTGGCGACGGTCCTCGGCGGTACGTTTGGTAACGTCCTTGCCCTTAAAGTAGACCTTGCCACTCGTGGGGGCCTGCAGGCCGCACATGACGTTGGCAGTGGTGGACTTACCGCAACCGGACTCGCCGACGATGCCGATCGTCTGACCGGGCATGAGCTTAATCGTTACACCCTGGACGGCGTGAACCAGGTTGGGGTGCAGAATCGAGCCGGTACGGGTCCTAAAGGTGACGTGGACGTCATCAAGGAAGATGATCGGCTCGACGCCGTTGACTGCGGTCTCGCTCATCTACATCACCTCCGCGTGAGGGGTCAAACCATTTGCCTTGAGCACCTCGTCGGGGAGCTCGGAATAGAAGTGCTCGGTGCCGGGCACGCGCTTGAAGACCGGACGGGTGTCCAGGCCAATACGCGGATGGCTCGAGCGGGGCGCGAAGCGATCGCCCTTGGGGAAATCGCGCGGGCTCGGAACGGCGCCGGGCACCTGGTGCAGGCGGCCCGAACCGCTCTCGATGGACAGAACGGAACCCAGAAGACCGCGGGTGTACTCGTGGATCGGGTTAGTGAGCAGCTCCTTGGTGGGTGCCTGCTCGATAACCTGACCGGCGTACATAACCGTGATGTTATGGGCGACCTCGGCGACCAGAGCCAGGTCATGCGAAACGAAGATCATGGCAAAGCCGAGCTTGGCCTGAAGATCGTTGAGCAGCTTGATGACCTGCTTCTGGACGGTAACGTCCAGAGCGGTCGTGGGCTCGTCACAGATGACCAGCTTGGGGTCGCGGGTAAGGGCCATAGCGATCAGGACACGCTGACGCTGGCCGCCGGAAAGCTCGTGCGGATAGCTCTCGAGCGTGCGCTTGGGATCGAGGCCGACGAGCTCCAGGAGCTCCTCGGCGCTGCGGGTTCCGCCGCGCTTGGTGAGCTGCTTCATCTGGGCAGAGATGAGCATGGAGGGGTTGAGCGAGGACAGGGCGTCCTGATAGACCATAGCGATATCGGTACCACGCAGGCCGAACCACTCCTTCTTGCTCATCTTGAGCAGGTCACGGCCCTCCCAGAGGACCTCGCCGGAAAGGTGCTCGTCCTCATCGGTCAGGCCCATGATGGCCAGCGTGGTGATGGACTTACCGCAACCGGACTCGCCCACCAGGCCCATGGTCTGACCAGGACGGACGTCAAAGTTGACATGGTCGACAACGTTGATATCACCGTGATGCTCAAACTGAATGCAGAAGTCACGGACCGAGAGAATCGGTTCGACAGACTCGTCGGGCACATGGCGATCGTCACGCTTGAGCTCGACATCGCGCAGGGCGCCAAGGCGAGCGGAGAGGGACTGGGCCTGCTCCTTGTAGGCGCGAACGGGGTCGGAGACCAGCAGGTCGGCCTCGCGACGCTTGGAGGAATCGGTCGGATCCAGGGCGGCGGAGGGAGCAGCGGCCATGGCGTCGGTAATGCCCTCGGAGAGGATGTTGAGCGCCAGGCAGGTGATCATGATGGCCAGGCCCGGGAACAGCGCCTGCCACCAACGGCCGGCGAGCACGCCGCCGCGGGCGTCGGCGAGGATGTTGCCCCAGGTAGCGGTGGGCTCCTGAATACCAGCGCCGATGAAGGTCAGCGAGGCCTCGAAGATGATGGCGTCGGCGACCAGGGTAACGGTGAAAACCATGATCGGGGCGATGCAGTTACGCAGAACATGCTTGATCAAAATCCACGGAGCCTTGGCGCCGGAAACGATGACAGCGCGGACATAGTCCTCGCCGTACTCGGACACGATGTTGGCGCGCACGATACGGGCAATCTGCGGAGTGTACATAAAGCCAATGGCGAAGATGATCGACGGCACGGAGTTGCCCAGGATGGAGACGAAGACGGCCGCGAGGGCGATGCCCGGGATGGACATGATGATGTCCAAGATACGCATGATCGTCTCGGAGACGGCCTTGCGCGAAACCGCTGCAAGGGCGCCTACGACCGAGCCGCAGACCAGAGCCATGGCAGTGGCGCCAAAGCCGATAATCAGCGAGTAACGACCACCGTAGAGCATACGCGACAGAATGTCGCGACCCTTATCGTCGGTACCGAAGATAAATCCGTTGCCGGGAGCCTGGCGAGCCGTAAAGATCTCGACCGGGCTATAGGGGGCAAGAAGGGGCGCCAGAATCGCAGTCAGGGCGACCAGCACCAGCACGACGGCGGCAATCTTAGAAGACAGCGTCATCTTCTTCCAGCCACCGAGCTTGAGCCCCTTGGAGGCAGCCTTCTCGAGCTGCTCGGTTTGCTTCTCTCGAATCTTTACCATAATCTACACCGTCCTGATGCGCGGGTTGATGAGCAGGTAGAGCATGTCAACCACGATGTTGATGATGATGAAGGCAAGAGCAACGACGATGACGACGCCCTGAACCAGGTTCGCCTCGTTGCCCTGAACGCCCTGCAGAATCGCGGTGCCCATGCCGGGGAGGTTGAAGATAACCTCGATGACGACGGCGCCGCCCATGAGGTAACCGATCTTAAGACCGAGGGTGGTGACCGGGGTGATCAGCGCATTGCGAAGAACGTTGATGCCGACGACGACCTTCTCGGGAACGCCGGCGCCGCGAGCCATACGGACATAATCCTTGTCGAGCTCCTCGACCATGGCGGTACGCACGATACGAGTCATCTGGCCCGTCAGCGGAAATGCCAAGGCGATAGCGGGCATGATCATACGTCCCAGATAGCCAACCGGATTCGTGGTGAAGTGAGGCAGAGCACCCGATGCCGGGAGCACCTTAAGGTAGGAAGAGAACAGCAGGATCAACAGAACGGCAAGCCAGAACGACGGGGTTGCCAAGCCGGCGATGGAAAAGACGCGGATCACTTGGTCCGGCCATTTGTCGCGATACAGTGCCGCAATGACGCCGAGCAAAAACGAAACGACCGCACCGATAGCAAGACCGATAAAGGTCAGCTGCATCGTGACGGGCAGGGCCGTGGAGATGCGCTTGGCAACGGAGTTGCGAGCAGCACCATAGGTGCCCATGTCGCCATGGATCAGATCACCCATATAGCGCACGTAGCGCACGGGCCAGGGGTCGTCCAGACCATACTTCTCATGGTACTCGGCAACCGCCTCGGGCGAGGCACCGTCACCCAACGCCGTGTAGGCGGGGTCGGTCTTGGAGAACGACATAAGGAAGAAC
>JAXKGH010000083.1:0-7056 GCA_036550475.1 Collinsella sp.
AGCTGTGCCAGCAAAACATCGCGGCCGGGATTCTCCAAATCGATTTTGTTGATATAGATGAACGTCGGAATGTCATAGCGCGCAAGCAGGCGCCACAGGGTTTCGGTGTGCCCTTGCACGCCGTCGTTGGCGCCCACAACCAAAATCGCGTAGTCGAGTGCGCGCAGCGTGCGCTCCGCCTCGGCAGAAAAATCGACATGTCCCGGCGCATCCACGAGCATGACGTGGGTATCGCCATGGTCGAGCATGGCCTGCGACGAGAAGATCGTAATGCCGCGCTCGCGCTCGATCGCGTTCGTATCCAGATGCGAATCGCCATCGTCCACGCGGCCGCGCTTGCGAATGCGACCCGCGTTGAACAGCATGGCCTCGGCCAACGTGGTCTTGCCGGCATCGACATGCGCCAAGATTCCAACGACCGCTTGCTTCGACATGGCTCTCCTCTTATTACAAGCCCATCGCACGCGGCAACGGGCGTTCACGCTCCACACTGGATGATACAATTTACGGGCCGGCGGGCGAAGCGGGCCCTATCCCCCGACCGAGCTCATCGCCCTGCGTTGCCGCGCGGCGATTTTCGTAGGTTCGCGCCTTGCGAAAGCCGGCACCTCCCCTTTTTGTCTGCCCGGGCTCATCTGGGGCGATAACAACGCGAGCCCCACAACAACGCGTTTTACCAAAAATGGCCCCACTCGGGGCCATTTTCATTTCGGTGAAACGCTGGTATGTGACTCGGCCTTTATGCCTCGCGCAGCCAATCAAACGCGACGCGCGGCGTACCGTCCGACACATATACGATACCGGCGCGCTTAAACCCGGCCTTGGCGATGGCTCCCTGCATAGGCAGGTTATCTTGGTGCGTGTCGATACGCAGATGGTCGATACGTTCCTTGGCAAAGGCAAACATCGCGGCCGCAACGCCATGCGTGGTGCCGTCGGATGCCACGCGGTGCAGCACAGCATACGGGGCGTCGCCGTGCCACTGGCCGCCCTCGATCGCATCGTAGGAGCTGTCCGGCCCCGGCAGAAAGGCAAACGTCGCTACCACGCGGCCGTCAACTACGCACACATAGCTGCCACCGGCGGCGATATCGGCAGCCAGTTGCTCGGCCGAAGGCGTGCCCTCGGGCCACTGCGTGGCGTTGCCATGTGCGCGCATAAAGGCGCGGGCCGCGTCATAGATAGCCATGACGGCAGGAATGTCGGTATCGAGGGTTTTTCTGATCATCACGCGGCGACCTCACGTTTATTGGTATCACTTTGATTGGGCAATGATACCAGCGTTTGGAGAGAGGCGCTAAGCAGATGGGGAGCAAAAAGCGAGCCGCTTGGTCAAAAGCCAAAAGCGAGTTTTTGGGCGCTGCCACGGGCGGCGATATGGGCGACCTGTTTGCGCGCGAAGACGAGCGCCGCGACGCCCTGGACGCCAAGCGCGATGAAGCCTGGCGTTACAAGTCGTGCGAGCGCAAAAACCGTTACGACACGCGCGCCGAGGCCGAGGCCGTTATGGCCGACTGCGAAAACCGCGGTCGGCGTGGTTTGGCCTGCTACAAATGTGAATACTGCGGCGGCTGGCACCTGACGTCGCACCCTTGGAAATAGGGACCGCATCGGCACGGCACTAGCGAAGCCCCGGTAATCGCACGCAAGCTACGGGCGCGGCGGCACCAAAACATCGTAACGAACGGCCTTGCCCGCAAGTTGATAGCTCGGCTTAACGCCGGCAAGCAGCGGGCCCTTCACCGGCCGCTTGATAACGACCTTGCGCGGGTGCACCGCAAGCGCGGCTTCGACCAGCGTCTCCTCATCGGTACATGGCCGTTCCAGATGGTGCAAGAGTTGGAACTTCTTTTTGACCGCCGCACTTTTGGTGCGCTCGGGAAACATGGGGTCCAGATACACCACGTCGGGAGCCGCGAGCTCGCCCTGACCAATCAGCTCAGCTGTATGGCGAAGGCCGGCAATGCTGTCCTCGCCCGCATGAAGGCGCATGCGTGCCACGGCAGCCGCAAGCACCGGATCATCTGCCGCGCGATCCAGGGCATCCTTGAGGAGCGCCGCGATCACGCAATCTTGCTCATACAGATCGACGGTAAAGCCCGCAGCCGCCAACAGCAGCGAATCCTCGCCAAAGCCCGCCGTGGCGTCAATCGCCCATGGTCGCTCGATACCCTTTGTGCGCGCAGCCTTTACCAACAGCTCTTGCTGCAGACGGCCCTGTTTAAGCCGCGGAAGCATGCGGGTGAAATCGGCGCACAGCTCCATCGTGCCGTCGGTGAGCGTGAGGCCCTCGGACTTCCCGATCAGCTCAAGCCCCGCGGCCCGAGCAACAGAAAAGGGATCGACGACGCCCATGGGTACTCCTTAACAAGCAAAACGAATACGTGAGTGCCGTTTATGTCGGCACCCAACCGTCCGCTATTGTCCCACATGCGACATGGCCCACAGCATCGCAATGCAAAGCACCGCCATCAATCCCGTGCACACGGCAGCGATCACAGAATCACCCATGCGCCTTCCCAACGACCGCGGCTCACGCACTTGCCCTGCTCCGTACATCATGACTCCTCCTTGAGACCAGCTCCTTGTTACGGCCTCATCATCGCAGCGCCGCACATGGGCTGCCATCGATTTGGCTTACGTCCAGCTTTCCTTTTTGAAAGGTTGAACCGTATAGGCAAGAGACGCTTTCAAACGCATGCATCGCCCCGTTGAACTACAATGTGCTTCACGATATGTGCCGCAACCTGGGTGCGACAGATTCTCCGCGCCCGCATCGAAAGGACCAGCTATGAGCGCCGCTCGCAAGACACTCAAAATCCTTGCCCTGATTTATTTTGTTCTGGGCATCGCCAGTCTCGTCATTGGAATCGCCGGCATCGCGACCGGCAACCTCGATTCCACGTACGGGTCGAACGCCATGCTCGCCGCGGTCGTGCTGGTCGCCAAGGGCCTCATCGATCTCGCCGCGGGCGTTGCGGGCATCAAGGGTGCCAACAAGCCTTCGCAGGTGGATGGCGCGTTTAAGCTCGGCATCGTCGCCGCAATCGCCACGCTCGTCCAGGCCGCGCTCACGCTTCCCGCGCTCGGCGGCAGCTCCGTCAATATCGTCGCCTTTGTCATCGTGGTGTATGACCTGTTCTTTGTTCAGCAGGCGCACGCCGTTAAGGCCGAGAACAAGGACCGCCTGTAAGCGCTCACTTCTCATAACCTCTGCAGCCAAGCAACTAAAAAGGGCCGATCGCGCATCTCCGCGGTCGGCCCTTTGCATTTGCCCAGATAAAACCTACCAAAATAAACCTGTCCCTTTTTGGTAGGTTAGCTGTGGCGGTATTCGGCGATGATGAAGTCGATGTCGGTCTGAAGAGTATCGAGGTTTGCCAGACGCTCTTTATCGGCAGGGCGTGTGCGGTAGTAGTACGGCGTCATCTGGAACACCGCCTCGATGTCGGCCTGGGTCTGAAGCGTAATATTCGCAGATACCCGCTGCGTTCCGACCAACTCGAGCTCGGTGGTCTTCGGCAGCTTCTCATCGTTAAGGTATGGCGTGTCGTAGAGCACCTCCTTGAGCCCAAACAGATGACGGGCGCCCGGCACCACGGTGTAGAGCGAGCCCTCTGGCGCCAGCACGCGGGCAAATTCGCGCTCGTTAAAGGGAGCGAAGAGCTCGGTCACCATATCGAAGGCGCCATCGGCCACGGGGATGTCCTTCATGTTGGCCACGAAGTAGGTCGCATCGCCGCGCTTGGCGGCAAGGCGCACCATCTCTTTGCCCAGGTCGAAACCGTAAGCATCCACGCCCGGCACCGCGCCCATGGCGCTGGTGTAGTAACCTTCGCCGCAGCAAATGTCGAGCAGCGTCATGGGGCCATTCGTAGACGCAGCACACCCAGACACCTGCTTGCGCACCAGCTCGATCATCGCATCGCGCAACGGCGCGTAGTATCCACGGTTCAGAAAGTCACGACGGCTGCGCGCCTGCGACTTGGGATCACCCATGGAGTCACCGCTCTTGGACGAGCGCAGCAGATACAGATAGCCCTCGCGCGCGCGGTCAAACCGGTGTCCGCTCGCGCATGCCGCACCGCGCTCATCGTCCACCAACGGCTCATGGCAAACGGGACACAACAACATGGCAACTCCTTAGCGCGAACAACACAACGCCCACCATTGTCGCACGCCTTCCCCACCTAGTCATTGGGGACGTTCTTAAATGATTAGCCGTTTAAGAACGTCCCCAATGACTAGTCGATTAGGAGTATCATCATCTGCGCAAATAAGCACGAAAGAGCATATTAGAGATTGAGAGCGTATGGCTGATACCGCATCTAAGCACATTGACATGATCACCGGCTCGCTGTGGCGAAATATTCCCCTGTTCGCCTTCCCCGTGGCCGCCACGAGCATCTTGGAGCAGCTATCGAACCTCATCGCCACGGTCATCATCGGTAATTTCTCGGGCGACCAGGGAACCCTCGCCATGGCGGCGGTCGGCTCCAATGTTCCGCTTACCAGTCTTATGCTCAACCTGTTTATTGGCATGTCGCTTGGCTCCAACGTGGTCATCGCCAACGCTATCGGCCGCAACGATCAGAACATGGTCAAACGCGCCGTCCATACCTCGATTTTAATGGCGCTCGTGGGCTTTGTCGTCATCGCTCTGGGCGAGATCTTTGCCGAGCCCATGCTCGCCGCGCTCAACGTTCCCGCCGAAACCATGCCGCTCGCCTCGCTCTACCTGCGCGTCTTTTTGCTCAGCCTGCCCTCAATCTTGCTCTACAACTTTGAGGCCGCGATCTTCCGCTCCGTCGGCATCACCCGCATGCCGCTGCAGGCGCTTGCCGTGTCCACCGTCCTCAACATTGGCCTGGACCTCATCTTTGTCCCCGTACTCCACTGGGGCGTCGCGGGCGTCGCCATCGCCACCGCCATCGCCTACACCGTCAGCGCCGCTACACTCTTTATCCGCCTGCTCAAGACCGACTCCGTCGTCCGCGTCACCCCACGCGACCTGGCTATCGACCCCGTCGCCCTCAAGCGCATCGTCAAGATTGGCCTGCCCGCCGGCATCCAAAGCGCCGTCTTTGCCGTCGCCAACATCATCATCCAGTCTGCCATCAACAGCCTGGGCACCGAGGTCATGGCAGCCTCGAGCGCCGCCATGAGCCTAGAGTACGTATGCTACAACCTGCTCAACAGCTTTAGCCAGGCTTGCACCACCTTTGTGGGACAAAACCACGGTGCCCGCCAGATCGACCGCTGCACCAAAACGCTCAAGGTCTGCCTGGTCGAAGGCGGTATCGTCGCGCTCACCACAATTATCGTTATTGTCGGCCTGGGGCGCGAGATCTTGTCGCTCTTTAACAGCGATCCCAACATCGTCTCGATCGGATATATCCGCGTGTGCTCGATCTTCCCGGCGTACGCCTTTAGCATGTTCTACGAAAACATGTCCGGCTACCTGCGCGGCTTTGGTATCTCGCTCACACCCGCCCTCATCACCATGATCTGCGTCTGCGGCATCCGCTTCTATTGGGTGTTCTGCGTGTTCCCGCACTTCCGCACCTTTGCGAACATCATGATGGTCTACCCCATCAGCCTGGGCACCACGGCGTTCTTTATGGTCGTAGCGGTACTACTTTGCCACCCGGCACGCACCTATCGCGCCACCCAAGCCAAAGCGACAGCCCGCTAAACACCGCACTCAACGCCACGCCAGTCATTAATTGACAATATGTGAGCTCATATAGTCGATAAAGCGCCTCGTGGCGATAGGCATGGTGTCCCAGCTGCGCCAGGCCGCCACTACGTCGCGCGAGGGGGCGTGCACGATGGGACATACGCGAATATCGGCACGCATGCCCTCCACAGTACGACGGTAGAGCATACTCACGCCTAGGCCCTCCTCCACCATCGCCATGATGGTGTAGTCGTCGGTGACCTCGCTCGTCACGTGCGGCGACAGGCCATGCGCCGCGAATGCATCGAGCACCAGACTCTGTTCGCCCTCATCCAGCAGCACAAACGGCTCGGACGCCAGGTCGGCGAGTGTCACCTTTTCCTTTGCCGTCAGCGGATGCGCGGCCGGCAACAATGCCACCAACTCGTCGTGATAGACCACGCGCTTCTCGAGCCCAGCGGTAAATCCGCGCGCCGTAAAACAAAAGTCAACCACGCCATCGTGCACCCACTGGGCGTTGCGCGTGTAATCGCCCTGCTTGAGGGTAAAGTGCACGCCAGGGTGCAGGGATCCAAAGTCGCGAATCACGCGCGGCAACACGGTTCGACTCACGTTGGTAAACGTCGCAATGCGAATATCAGTCGACGAAAGCCCCAGCAGCTCCTGGCGCTTGCCCTCGAGCTCGGCCTCGGCGGTCACGATCTGGCGCAGGTACGGCAGATACTGCTTGCCGTCGCGCGTAAGCGACACGCCCTGCTTACCGCGCTCAATAAGCGTGGTACCCAGCTCGCGCTCGAGCGCCTTGACGGCCTGGCTCACCGCACTTTGCGTATAGCCCAGCTCGTCCGCTGCGCCCTTAAGACTGCCGCGATCGACCACCATACAAACAATCTGATACCGCGATGCCATCGTGCCTCCACATCAATGCAGCCGTAAAACGTTTTGCCGGGGCTTTTTCTGCCTACATTAGTATTTCTTAATCATACTGAAGATACATTCGCTTTACTACATCCACATCTGGGAGCAGAATCCTTTTTGCGAAACCGTTCTGTAACAAAAGGAATCCCATGGATCGCAAAAAAGCAATCGCGCTCTCATTTTCCGTTCCCGTCGCATGGGGCTTTTCGTACCCTCTCATGAAGATCGGCATGGACAGCATGAACGCCACGAGCATCGTCGCGCTACGCTGCATCATCGCCTTTGTGGTCTGCCTGTTGCTCTTCCACAAGCGCGCGTTGCACATCAACCGCGACCTTATGGTCCGCGCCGCCATCATCGGCGCCATTATGGCAACCGAGCTCACCTGCATGTGCCTGGGCTCCAGCCTCACTTCTGCCTCCACCGCCGGCTTTTTGCAGAGCCTGACGGTCGTGATC
>JAXKGH010000084.1:0-9289 GCA_036550475.1 Collinsella sp.
AATGTACATATCAACCCATCGAATAAGGTTAGGCCCGAAAAACACGGGTAGGATATCGGCATTGCCTTACAACTATACTCGGTTAGTCACAGAACGGGAACGTAAGTATGCGCTGCCTTATCATCCATAACCCTGCATCGGGCCCCAGCTCAGATGAAATCTACGCATTCACGCACGCCCTCGCGCAGGGCGGCGACGAGGTCGTGATGCGCTTTATCGGCGATGGCATGGAGCCCGAGGACGCCGTGGCAGACGTGCGCGAGTTTGATCGCGTGGTCGTTTCGGGCGGCGACGGCACCGTCTCCAACGTGCTCGACCAGATGCGCGGGTGCGGTGTCCCCACGCTCGTCTTCCCCTCCGGCACAGCCTGCCTGTTCTTTAACAACATCGGTAATGCCCCCGAGGCAGCGGCGCTTGCCAAGGCTTGCCGCGCCGGTCGCACGGTCAAAGTGGACATGGGCGAGCTCTTTTGGCTCGACGAGAACGGCAACGAGAAGCGCCACGGTTTTATCATCATCGCCGGCTCGGGCTTCGACGCCGAGATCATGATGAAGGCCGCCCCCACCAAAAACGACATCGGCGAGATCGCCTACTTCCTCTCTGCGCTCGCCACGCCCAACCCTACGGTAGCGCACTTTACGATTGAGCATGACGGCATTGTCGAGGAGCTCGACGGCATCTGCTGCATGGCCGGCAACACCTCGGTCATCCAAAACGACATCAACCTGTTCCCCGACTGCCGTATGAACGATGGCATGGTCGACATTGCGGTCATCGAACCCGTGCGCACCGTGCAGCTGCTGCCTACCGTGATCACCGCCGCACTCGACCCCGCCGGCAAGGTACTCGGGCGCCCGCAGTTCAAGATCATCCAGACCAAGGAAGCCAAGATCACCTGCACCCCGTCGCTGGGCATTCAGTTCGATGGCGAGATTATCTCCAGCAACTCGGGCGTCTTTGGAGCCCGCGCGCTTCCACAATGCCTCGACCTCATCGTCGACGAATTCTCCCCGCTCGGAAAATAGGAGGACCCTATGAACGACAATCCCCTGCTCGGCTTCATCATCATCGTTTTGGCCATGCTCGTCGGCTATGCGATCAACGTGATCCACCGCCGGAAGAAGTAATTCCACATTGGTATGATATTCATCCAATTATCGTCTCCCCTGCTGTTTATGCATTTGCCAAACAGCAGGGGGATTTTCATTTCGGGCATTCCCAGCTACTTTATTCGGCTACAGTAATCACAGGGCGCCTTTATTAAAGTAAAGCTACAAACTGAGTATAATTAACCGCTCATCGCATATTTCATTACGCTTATCGAGTAAGTTTCTTTCATAGATGAATATTGTTTCCAGTTCGTTACGCTAATGGGGTGTCTTTATTGGCTGAAGCCCTCTGGCAACGGAGGGCTTTCGCACGCTGGGAGGGAAAATGAGGAAAACTCACCCCGTCAACGCGCTCAAGAAGCTAGGCATAGGCCTCGCCTTTGGAGCTGCAACCATCATGTCCATGCCGACATCTGCGCTCGCCTGCACGCAGATATACATGGGCAAAAACCTTACGGCCGACGGCAACACGTACTACGGCCGCGCCGAGGACTTTGGCAAGCGCTATCTTAAGCACTACGGCATCGAACCTGCCCACGAACCTGGCTTTAAGTACAGCTCGATTGAATCTGCTTTTGAATACACTTCGAACAAGCCTACCTATCGCTACAGCTATGTACGCGACCACCCCTCCAACTGGATGGGTCGCACCGACGCCTACTCCGAGGCCGGCATCAACGAGAAGGGCGTCTCCTGCTCCGCCACGCTAAGCACCTCCTATAACGAGGAGGCCGCTGCAGCAGACCCCATCGATGAGGAAGTGGGTCTGGGCGAGTACAGTTACGGCAGCATCATCCTGGGCGAGAGCGCCACGGCCCGCGAGGGCGTCGAGCTTCTCGGCAGCCTGATCGATGATCAAGGCGTCTGCACCAACGACCAGATCATCATCGCCGACAACAACGAGACCTGGCTGTTCGCCACACTTTCCGCCCATCAGTGGATCGCCATGAAGCTCGCTGACGACGTCGCGTCGCTCAACCCTAATATCGGGAGCCTCAACTACGATGTCGACCTCAATGACACCGAGAATTGCCTCCACTCTGAAAAGATCCAATCCATGCCCGAAGAAAAGGGTTTCGCCAAATACTCCGCTGACGGCAAATTCGATGTCGCCCAAACGTATGGCGAAAGCCTCGCCGATTCCGGCGTAAACCAGTGGTCCCGTTATGTGCAAGGCCGCAATTTTTTTGGTAGTCAGCTGACCGAAGGCACAGATTACGACATTATCACAGTAAAGGAGAAAGGAAAACCTGACCAAAAGGGAGCCATGGTCAGCGAAATCCAGCCCCTGTTCTTCAAGCCTGGCAAGTCTGGTTGGAGCACTTTCGAGTTGATTCGCGCCTTCGGCAACCGCGGCGAGAACGTCCCTGGCCTCAACGCGAACACTGATGGTGTTTATTGCATCGGCAGCGAGCGCAACACCGAGATCAACCTCTTCCAGATTCGTCGCGGGTATGACCCCGAAGTCGCTACCATCCAGTGGGAAATGCTCTCCCGCGCCGCGTACTCCGTCGCCATCCCGTTGTACTCCGCTCTGATAACTGAGGTCAGCCCGTACTTCAGCGATCAGACCGTCTCCTTCGATCACTGCAAACAGACTGACGTCGTGTACAACGAGGAGCCCGAGAACTCAATCAACTACGTCCTCATGGACATCAGCTCGCTCTGCTTTGAGAACCCTGACACCCTTGGTATCAGCGTCCGTGCCTACCTCGATGCGCTCCAGAACGAGCTCATCGAGCAGAACAAGGAAGTCGACACCGCCATGCTGGCCGAGACGACCACCGAGGGCCGCACTGCCCTGGCTAACAAGGCCGGCAAGGCTGCTACCGAGAACACCTACAAGAAGTGCAAGGCACTGCTCCAGGAGATGCGCGCCTATCAGAAGGCCGAAAACTTCGACCAGCCCTTCACCCCGAGCGACCTGAACACCGAGATCAACGGCCTCAAGGTGTCCATCACCTACGCCAAGGACGCTCTTGCCACCGACCCGGTAACCCCGGATCAGCCTGGTACTCCTGAGCAGCCCGGTACTCCTGAGCAGCCCGGTACCCCCGAGCAGCCCGCTAAGCCCGAGCAGCCCACCACCAAGCCCGAGAAGCCTGGCAAGTCGGACACCACGACCACGGTAACCACCAACAAGACGAACACCAAGGGCGGCCTGCCCACCACCGGTGATCGTTTTGATGGCCGCATGGTGGCCGCATTCGCCATCGCTGGCGTTGCCGTCATCTCCGCGGGCGGTTACTTCCTCTACCGTCGCAATAAGGAGTAACGTCTTAGCTGAGCGGACAAGGCAGCAATGGCAGCCTCGCCCGCTCAGCCCGCTCTTTTAACCGGCGGGAAACCCGCCTGAAATCTTTTTAAAAAAGATTTCCCCGCACACACTTCGCTGTGCTATAGTGCAGCGCAACAGCAACTAGGTGCGACCGCGCCACGGCATCACGAAAGGAGCCACCAACATGAAGAACACGATGAAGTCTCTCAACAACTGGTGGTGGCGTGATGCGAATACGATCGGTCGACAGTGAGTCCCTCACGCCTGTTTTTGCGCTCTAGGTGATTGGAAGGCCTCCGGTTTCGACCGGGGGCCTTTTTCTATCTCGAGCCCGATCGCATTCGCATCACGCGCCTCCGCTTTTCTCTTGCACCCCCATTCCGAAAGGATTTTCACCATGTCTCAGAACACCACCGCCGCCCAGCCCCGCACCGTCCAGACCGCCGACCGCGGCAAACTCGACGTCCGCGCCCTCGTCCTGCTCGCCATCCTGCTCGCTGCCGGCTTCATCCTCAACTTCACCGTCGGCAAGGCCATCTCGGGCATCTCGGGTGGCATGATCAGCCCCGAGTTCATCATCTCGGCCTTCTGCCTCACCATCCTGGTCGTTCGCCCCAACATCGGCCAGGCGCTCGTCATTGGCCTTATCTCGGCTGCCGTGATCCAGATCACCACTACTTCGCCGTTCGTTGATTTTGCCGCCGAGGGCATCGCCGCCATGCTCATGGCCGGCATCGTCAACGCCGCCGGCAAGAACGGTCAGGTCAAGCCCGCCATCGCCATTGTCGCAACCTTCCTGACCACCTTTGTCTCCGGCGCCATCTTCATGGTCATCAAGATGGCCATGCTCGGCCTGGTAGGCGAGCTCGCCGCCGCCATGCTGCCCGTCGTCGCCATGACCGCCGTCTTTAACGCCATTCTGGTCGGCGCCCTCTACCTGCCCATCCAGAAGGCCCTTAGGCTCAACTAACCCGCTCGGCTTTACGAGCCACCCCATCTTGGCGTTCATTCGTCGCTTGCGTACCCAAGTACGCTTCGCTCCCCTTTCGCGCCAACCTGGGGCCCCTCGTAAAGCCGTCTCCGTGCTTCACCATCAAAGACTGTCCCAAACGACTAGCTCTTGGGGACGTTCTTAAACGACTAGTCATTAAAGAACGTCCCCAATGACTATGAAAGGTATCCATGGAAACGATCATCAACGTCGACGATGTCTCGTTCTCCTATGGCACGCAGACCGAGCAGGCGCTCAGCCACATCTCGCTCAGCGTGAACAAGGGAGATTTCATCGGCATCATCGGACCCTCGGGCGCCGGCAAGTCCACGCTTGCCGCCTGCCTGTCGGGTGCCGTGCCCCACCACTACACCGGCACGTTCTTTGGGTCCGTCATGGTTGACGGCCACGACACCTGCGAGGTCTCGCTGACCGACGTGTCGCAAATCGTCGGCAGTGTGCTGCAGGATATCGACACGCAGATGGTCGCTTCGGTCGTCGAGGACGAGATGCTCTTTGGCCTCGAGAACTTTGGCGTTCCCCACGACCAGATCGAGCAGCGCGTGAGCGAAACGCTCGAGACCGTCGGCATCAGCGACCTGCGCGACCGCGAGATCGCCACCCTCTCGGGCGGACAGAAGCAAAAGGTAGCCATCGCCGCCATCCTCGCCATGCGTCCGCGCGTCTTGGTTCTCGACGAGCCCACCGCGGCACTCGACCCCGCCAGCTCCACGTTGGTCTTCGAGACGCTGCGTGAGGCAAACCGCACACTTGGAATCACCATCGTCGTCGTTGAGCAAAAGGTCGCCCTGCTCTCGGAGTACTGCAACCGCGTGCTCGTGCTCAACCATGGCGAAATCGCGCTGCAGGGCGAGCCACACGAGGTCTTCGCGCATACCGACGAGCTTCGTGCCATCGGCGTCGACTGCCCTCGCGTCACGCGTATCTTCAATAGCCTCGAAACCGATGGTCTAGTAAGCGGTACCCCTTGCTTGGATGTCGATGAGGCCGAGTGCCTGATTTCGGGCATCGTCGACCCCGCACGCGCGGCTATCGAAGCCCAGGCGCCCGCCGGTTCCCCGCATGCACCGTCGTTGCGCCCTCATGCCAAGGACGCCGAACCCGTACTCACCTTCGACCATGTTGAGTTTGCCTATCCCAATGGCGGAGCCGCCGTACACGACCTTAGCCTGACGCTCTATCCTGGCGAGCTCGTGGGCATCGTCGGCCAAAACGGTGCCGGCAAGACCACGCTCACCAAGTTGCTCACGGGTCTGCTCAAGCCCGCCTCGGGCAGCGTGCGCGTCACGGGACTGGATACCGCAACCGTCCCCACGAGCCGCATTGCCCGCGAGGTCGCAACCCTCTTCCAAAACCCTGACCGTCAAATCTGCAAGGACACCGTGCTCGACGAGGTCGCCTTTGGCTTGGAGCTTGGCGGCATGGACCGCGCCGAGGCTCTGCGTCGTGCCCAACTCGTCATCGACCGCTTTGGCTTGCCGGCCAACGAGGCGCCTTTCTCGCTTTCGCGCGGCCAGCGACAAATGGTGGCACTCGCCTCCGTCGTGGTCGTAGAGCCCAAAATCGTGGTGCTCGACGAGCCCACGAGCGGCCTTGATTACCGCGAGTGCATGACCGTCATGGAAACGGTGCGTACCATGGCCGAGCGTGGCTGCGCCGTAATCATGGTCTGCCACGACATGGAAGTCGTCTCCGACTTTGCCGAGCGCATCGTAGTAATGGCCGACGGCCGCATCCTCGATCGCGGCCGCACGCACGAGCTGTTCTCGAACATCGAACTCATGCAGCATGCCTACGTTGAGCCGCCCCAGGTCATCGAACTCTCGCGCCGTCTGGCATCTTCCGTCTCGCCCGCTTTTGCGCAGGTGAGCGAGGTCACCGATGTCGTTCGAATTACCAAGGAGATGGTCCACCGTGGTTAACGTCATCGACTACATGCCGGGCGATACGCTGCTGCATCGCCTGAATCCCGTCGTCAAACTGGGCCTCGCCGCCGCCATCATCGTCGGCATCTTCTTGTCCGACACCTACATGGCGCTGCTGGGCTTTTTGGCACTCACCCTTGCGCTGGGTGCCTATGCCGGCGTCGTCGACCGTCTGTTCTCGCTGCTCAAGTTGCTGATTCCGCTCGCGCTTATCATGCTGGTGCTCCAGCTGGCCTTTATGCGCGATGGCAACGTGGTGTGGGGCTTTATCACCGACACGGGTCTCATCACGGGATCGAAGGCCTGTCTGCGCCTGCTGGGTGTGGCGTTACCGCTCATCCTCATGCTCATGGTGACCAAGCTCAACGACCTTGCCAACGCCTGCGTCGAGGTGCTGCACGTGCCGTATCGCTATGCCTTCACCTTTACCACGGCGCTGCGCTTTGTGCCGGTGTTTGGTCAGGAGATGAACGCCATCATAGAGGCGCAGACCGCACGCGGCGTCGAGTACGACACCAAGAACCCCATCAAGAAGCTTAAGCTCATGCTGCCACTGTGTGTGCCACTGCTCATCTCGAGCGTGGGCAAGACCGATGCCACAGCCTTGGCGGCAGAACAGCGCGGCTTCTATCTGCGTACGCGCGCCAGCTCGTACAAGCGCTACCCCATCAAGGGCCTGGACATCGCCGTGCTCATCGTCAGCATCGCCCTCATCGCCATCGGCTTCCTGTTCTAGTTCACCACCGGCAGCAACCACCCAACGCAAAAGGCCTCGGCTCGCACCAAACGAGCCGAGGCCTTTACTGTTTCACCAGATAAAACCTACCAAAATTAACCTGTCCCTTTTTGACAGGTCGGAAGCTAGAGGCGGTAGGGAGCGCCGCTGCGGATGATGGATTCGCGCACCAGGACATCCATGGCGTCGAGGGTGATCTCGGGCATCTCTCGGTACTTTTGCAGCACCGAGAGCTCGGTACAGGCCAGAATGACGCGGTCGCAGCCGCTACGGGCAAACTCCCACATCACACGGTCGAACTTATCCATATCGGGCTCACGCCCGGCCTTCACATCATCGTAGATAAGCGACATCACATCGTTCTGACGTTTCTCGCTGGGATAGACAACCTCAACACCCGCAGCCTTACATTCGCGGCCGTAGACGCCCGCGCCCACGGTGCCGTCGGTTCCCATAATGCCAATCTTGTGCACCGGCTCGGCCGGCATACTCAGGTTGGGATCGAACTCGCACTCCCCCATCACCGCACCGGCCAGAGCATAGCGCACCGACTCACGCGGCATGTGGATAATCGGCACCTTCGTAAACGACTGGATCTGGTCGTAGAAGTAGTGCGACGTGTTGCAGGGAATGGCAATGTGCGCACAGCCCAGCGACTCGAGTGCCTGGGCGCACTCTTTCATGGTCGCCAGCAGCTTGGCATGCTCGCCGGTCTTAATGGCCAACGTGCGGTCGGGCATGGTCGACTTGGAGAGCACCACCATGTCGATATGTTCCTGATCGCAGGCAGCAGCCGTATGACGCACCACCTGGTCGTAGTAATACGACGTGGCCTCGGCGCCCATGCCGCCGATAACTCCCAGCTTTTCCATCGCCGCCTCCTTGGTGACGCTTGCGCAATTGCGCGTATCATACCCGCGCCCGCCCGATGCAAACCGGACGGGCGCCGCGCTCATCTACTTGTAATACGTCTTGAACAGCTTAAAGTGGCGCAGCTTGGTGTGCCACATGCGCAGCCAGCGGTTAAAGACAAAGTCGCCCTTCATAAACGAAGGGTCGGCGCCCTTGCCTTCCTTGTCCAGGCGATGCACCTTAGCGCGCAGCTCGGGATCCTTGACGTACTTGTCGACGACGCCCATGGGAACGACCATCCACAGGGCCTCGTCCTGCGCCGTCACAAACTCCGGCTCAAACGGGCGGTTGAACACATACTCGTCCACCACATACTTGGCAACGTTAAAGCCGCTGTTGGTGACGTAGTAGTTGCTGCGGCCCTGGCGCGTGTTGAAATCGAAGAACTTAAACGAGCCATCGCGCTCGTCGTACTTAACGTCAAAGTTGGAATAGCCCACAAAGTGAAGGTCCTCGAGCAACTTGCGCACGCCGCCCATGAGTTCGTCGTTAGGCTCGGTAATGATACAGGCATGGTTGCCGACACCGTGGGGCTGATGCTCCTCGAGCAGCACATGGCCCAGGCACATCATGCGGACCTTACCGTTGCGGTCGGAATAGCTGGTGAGCACGCGCATGTACTCGTCGTTGCCGGGCACGCGATCCTGCAAGATCAGATCGTCGGTGTAGCCGCTGGCATACGAATCGCGAATGACCTGTTCCAGCTCGGCGCGGTCGGCAATCTCATAGGCCTTCTTCTGGCCCTCGAACTCATGCTGCCACCACATGATGCCGTCAGAAGGCTTCAGAATCATTGGGTAGGGAAAATCGATCTGGTCGAGCACTTCGGCAGGCGCCTCACCCTGGGCATTGAGCATCGCCTTGGTAAAGGTAAACGTGTGTGGATAGGGCACGCCATGCTTCTCGCACAGCTCGTAGAAGATCTCCTTCTTCTGGCACTGCTCGAGCATGCTGTAGGGCGCGTAGGGAGCGACGATGTTATCCGCCAGCTCATGAGCATCCTTGGCTTGAGCCACGAGAGCGACATAGTTGTCGCCGCAGCCCACAAGGACAATAGTCTTGTCGGCATGCGCTTGGGCAATGCCGTTGACGGTTTTGAGCATCACGGGCATGGTGTCGATATCCACGTTGGGCGTGTAGTCGATAATCTGGCTGCGGTACGCGGGACCCGTCTGATACTTGCCAAAGACCAGACTCTTGACCTGGTACTCCTCGTAGAAGGCGCGCGCCACCGAATAGGCGTTGATGTCGCCACCAAGCAGCACGGGAATGAACTCGCGCTCTGTAAATTGCAATGCCATGGAAACTTCCTATCAT
>JAXKGH010000085.1:0-1583 GCA_036550475.1 Collinsella sp.
GGATAGCTCGTACCGGCAAGCGCGGCAGCACCCAGCGGGCAGTTGTCGGCGGCATCAAAGGCGGCCTTCAGGCGCGTAAAGTCGCGCGCGAACATCCAGGAATACGCCAGCAGATGATGTGACAGCAGCACGGGCTGAGCATGCTGCATGTGCGTATAGCCCGGCAGAATCACCTTGTCGTACTTCTTGGCCGCATCCACCAGCACATGGCGCAACTCAAGATTGGCCTCCATGAGCTCCTTGGCCAACGCCTTGACACCCAGGCGCGTATCGGTCGCCACCTGGTCGTTGCGCGAACGCCCGGTATGCAAGCGCTTACCGGCCTCGCCAATGCGACGCGTCAGCTCGCTCTCGATGGACATATGAATGTCCTCATCGTTGATATCGAAGGTGAAGTTGCCGGCATCGATATCCAGTTCGATTCCGGTCAGGCCCTCAGCAATCGCCTGCTCGTCCTCGGCGCTGATGATGCCCTGGGCCGCCAGCATCTTGGCATGCGCCTTAGAGCCGGCGATATCCTGCTTATAGAGATGTTTGTCGACCGGCAGCGACGCGCCAAACTCCTGCGTGACCTCGGCCACTCCTGCCTCAAAACGACCGCCCCAAAGAGCCATGGAACCGTCCCCTTTCTCCAAATACCAAAACAAGCGCCCAAAGCAATGCGCCATATCGCTAAAGCGATTTTTCAACGGCTAGTTTTACACATTCCCCACCGCGTGCGGAGCCATGTAGCTAATTTGCAAAGAAGTGACTCGCCATGCACTTGGCGCCCAACGTCTCCCTCCGGATGTTGCCCTGCGAACCATCGATCCAGGCCTTCAGGCTCATAGGGACGTCCTCGACCCTTGCAGCATCGAACTCGGGCGCAAGGGCAAGTAAAGCATGCGCGATAGCATTGAACATAATGGATACTCCTCATATATATAGGCGCAGAGCCGCCAAATTGATAGAAGGAGCCCCACCGGACAACCCCGGCGGGGCTCGGACTCAGCCGCAGACGCGGCATCATATATGCGGGCGGAACGTAGGGGGCCACCGATGTTAAGAAGTGTCAGCAAGCATAACGAAAGGTAGGGACCCCGTGCGCCCGTTATGTATCACGCGGATGGGCCGCGCGGATACCAAGGGAAGGAGGCGCTAGGCCTGGGCGGCAGCAGAGCTGGGGCCCTGGACCTTTGCCCACGTCTTGAGCGACAGCGTATCGATCTCGATAAAGCCGGCGCTGGCCTTCTCGTCAAACGTGGTGTCGCGGTCGTAGGTAGCCAGACCGTAGTCGTAGAGGCTGAAGGGGCTCTTGCGGCCGACGACATGGCAGTTGCCCTTAAAGAACTTCAGACGGACGGTACCGGTCACGAACTTCTGAGTGTCAACCATAAAGGCATCGAGCGCGTTTTTGAGCGGGCTGTACCACTGGCCGTTGTAAACGGCGGTGGCCCAATCCTGCTCGAGCTTAATCTTGGCCTTGAGCAGGTCGCCCTCGACGCAAATGTCCTCAAGCGCCTTGTGGGCGGTGATGAGCGTCAGGGCGCCGGGAACCTCATAGCACTCGCGGCTCTTGAGGCCCACTAGACGGTCCTCGACCA
>JAXKGH010000086.1:0-2973 GCA_036550475.1 Collinsella sp.
AGAAAAAAGCCGACGCCTTTGGCGAGCAGTTTATGGCGGCGATTGAAGAATTTGAGTCCGAGCATGCGCGGGATGGAGCGTAACGATGGCATTCGACGATAAAACCGACCGCACTGACGTGCCCGCCGTGCCGCTGTACCAACAGGTCATGGATGACCTAAAGGGCGAGATCGCGCGCGGTGTGTACCCCGCCGGCTCGCGCATTCCTTCCGAGATGGAGCTCGTGAAGTACTACGGCGTGGGACGCATCACCGTGCGCCGCGCCATCGAGGAGCTGTCGCGCGCGGGGTATCTCAACCGCCAGCAGGGGAGGGGCACGTTTGTGTGCGCGCCCAAGCTCAAGCGCAAGATTGTCCAGAAGGGTGACGTTCAGAGCTTTTCCGAGGGTTGCGCTGCCAACGACATGGTGGCCGGAGCACGTCTGGTGTCACGCACGGTGGTTGCGGCGACGCGCGAGGACGCGGCGTTTTTTGGGGTGGAACCCGGCTGCGAGCTCATCGTTGTCGAGCGCGTGCGCACGGCAGACGGCGTGCCCGTCATGCTCGAGAACAACGCCTTCGTGCTGGCCGACCATCCCTATCTGCAGACGCTTGCCGACAAGGACCTCACGGACAATTCCATCTTTGCGCTCGTTGCCGAGCATTCGGGCCGCGCGCCGCTCAAATCCGACCCCTGCACCGTGGAGATTGCGCTTGCCGATGCTCAGGCAGCCCCGCTGCTGGAGGTGCCGGTCGGCGAGCCGCTCTTCTATATGGAGGCGTACTTTACCGATGCGGACGAGCGGCCCTTGCTGCTCGGACGCCAAAAGATCGTGGGCTCGCGCTACGTGTTCGACATCTAACGTCCATAGATAGAACAACATAGAACAAGTTTGGTGAAATGACTTCACGAGCGTCGTCGTGCGTGCTATAAATAGGACAACATAGAACGACCGCAGGTACGAGCTGTCGTCGTTCAAAACCGCCACACAAGGAGGAAAACCAGGATGAACGCACATGATCTGGTTCAGGAAATCATCGAGCGCAAGGGCAAGATAGAGAACGTCTTTTGGATCGCTTGCGGCGGTTCGATGATCGACCTGATGCCGGCTAACGAGCTGCTCAAGCGCGAGGCCACCACGTTTACCTCGACGGTCTACACTGCACGCGAGTTTTGCCTGATGGCCCCCAAGAGCCTTGGCGAGAAGTCGCTCGTTATTGCCTGCAGCCACAGCGGCAACACGCAGGAGGTCGTCGACGGCTGCGAGATGGCGCTGGCTGCCGGCGCCGAGGTCGTTGCCCTCACCGACTGCGAGGGCTCCAAGATCGATAACGGCAAGTGGACCACCTGGGTCTATCCGTGGGGCGAGGGCGTGTCACAGGTCGAGGTGCCGCAGGGCATCGGCGCTCTGATCGCCGCCGAGCTGCTCGACCAGCAGGAAGGCTACGAGGCACTCGCTGACATGTACGAGGGCCTCAAGCAGATGGATGCGCTGCTGCCCGCCGCCCGCGAGAAGGTCAACGCCGAGCTGGGCGATCGCTTTGCCGAGCTCTGCCAGCAGCACAAGTTCTTCTATATCCTTGGTTCCGGCCCCAACTTTAGCCAGACCTATGCCATGGCCATCTGCTCGCTCATGGAGATGCAGTGGCAGCACTGCTGCTACATCCACTCCGGCGAGTACTTCCACGGCCCCTTCGAGGCCACCGAGCCCGGCGTGTTCTACTTTGTGCAGCTCGGATCGGGCGAGTGCCGCCCCATGGAGGAGCGCGCGCTGGCGTTCCTCAACACGCATACCGATACGGTAATGGTGCTCGATGCACTCGAGTACGGCGTGGGCGAGGTGCCCGCCAGCGTGCGTTCGTACCTGGAGCCGATCTTCTTCTACAACATGAGCTGCGAGCTGCGCGCCGCCCGCGGAAAGGTGTTCGACCACAGCCCTGAGATTCGTCGCTACATGGGCATCGAGCAGTACTAGGTACCGGGAAAAGTATTCACCTTCGATTCGCAAGCGAACAGCGTGCGTAAAAAGCGGGCCGCGCCGGTGGGTTTCCGGCGCGGCCCGCTTAGTATCGCGCATAGATTCGCAAGGTTGCGGCAGCCAGCGGCTTACTTGGCGTCGTGGGCCTCGGCGTCCCACCAGTCGAGCTGGGCGATGTTGTCGCGGATGTGCTGGCAGCTCTTGTGGAAGCCCTCGAGCTCGTGCTCGGACAGGTCCAGCGTGTAGACCTCCTCGACGCCCTCGGCACCGATCACGCACGGCAGGGAGGTGAAGATGCCCTCCTCGCCATACTGGCCGGTCATAAGCGTAGAGGCCGAAAGCACGGCATGCTCGTTATGCAGCACGGCAGCGCAAACGCGCGCGGCGGAGTTGGCGACGGCGTACTCGGTGCACTGTTTGCCCTGGTAGGTTACGTAGCCGCCCTTGCGCGCGAGCTCCTCGACCTCCATGTGGTCAAAGGCGTACTTGTCGGGGTTCTCGGCCTGAAGCTCGTTAAGGCTCTTGCCGGCGATGGTTGCGGCCTTAAAGGCGGCCAACTGGCTAAAGCCGTGCTCGCCGATCATGTAGGCGTCGATGGACTTGGGGCTCACGCCGACCTTCTTGGAGATCTCGGTGCGCAGGCGGGCGGAGTCCAGGCCGCAGCCCGAGCCGATGATCTTCTTGGGGTCGTAGCCGGTCAGGTGCCACAGCTCGGTGCACACGACGTCGCAGGGGTTGGAGATGCTCACGAAGATGCCGTCAAAGCCGGCGTCGACGATGCGCTTGGCAAAGGTGCGGGCGGCGTCGGTGGTAAAGAACAGCTCGCCGTCGCGGTTGCCGGCGGCCAGCGCGACCTTGCCGGCGGCGTTGACGATGACGTCGCAGCAGGCAAGTTCCTCGTAGTGGTCGTAGCAGTTGACGATCTTGGTGTTGTACGGGACAAACGAAAGGGAGTCGCGCAGGTCCTGGACCTCGGACGTCACCTTGGCCTCGTTGATATCGCACAGGTACAGCTC
>JAXKGH010000087.1:0-13648 GCA_036550475.1 Collinsella sp.
AGCCGGCGCTGGCCTTCTCGTCAAACGTGGTGTCGCGGTCGTAGGTAGCCAGACCGTAGTCGTAGAGGCTGAAGGGGCTCTTGCGGCCGACGACATGGCAGTTGCCCTTAAAGAACTTCAGGCGGACGGTGCCGGTCACGAACTTCTGGGTGTCGGCCATAAAGGCGTCGAGCGCGTTCTTGAGCGGGCTGTACCACTGGCCGTTGTACACGGCGGTGGCCCAATCCTGCTCGAGTTTGATCTTGGTCTTGAGCAGGTCGCCCTCGACGCAGATGTCCTCGAGTGCCTTGTGGGCGGTGATGAGCGTCAGGGCGCCGGGAACCTCATAGCACTCGCGGCTCTTGAGGCCCACTAGACGGTCCTCGACCAGGTCGAGACGGCCAAAGCCGTTGTCGCCGGAAATCTTGTTGAGGGCGATGACGATCTCGGAGAGCTTCATCTTCTTGCCGTCGACGGCGACGGGCTTGCCCGCCTCAAACTCAATCTCGGTGTAAGTCGGAGTGTCGGGCGTGTCCTCGGGGTTCTTGGTCATAACCCAGGCGTCGTCGAGCGGCTCGTTCCAGGGATCCTCCAGGTGACCGCACTCGATGGCACGACCCCACAGGTTATCATCGATAGAATAGGGGTTGTCGTTGGCGCCCTCGGGAACCGGCACGTTGTGGGCGTGAGCATAGGCGACCTCGTCGGGACGACACTTCAGGTCCCACTCGCGAACCGGAGCGATAACCTTAAGCTCGGGGTCGAGGGCCTTGACGGCAGCCTCAAAACGAACCTGATCGTTACCCTTGCCGGTGCAGCCGTGGGCGACGTAGGTCGCGCCAAACTCGTGAGCGACCTCGACGAGCTTCTTGGCGAGCAGCGGGCGAGACAAGGCGGAGAGCAGCGGGTACTTATTCTCGTACATGGAGTTTGCGGCGATGGCCTTGGTCAGGAACTCATCGGAGAACTCGTCGCGCAGATCGAGCACCTGGCAATCCAGAACGCCCAGGTCGAGGGCCTTCTGCTTCTTGGCATCCAGGCCGGTCTCCTCCTGGCCCACATTGCCGCAGACACAAACGACATCGAGATTCTTCTCGTCCTGGAGCCACTTGACACATACAGATGTATCAAGACCACCGGAATATGCGAGAACGACTTTTTCCTTGCTCATGGCTGTTTCCTTTCGCCCTTGGTAGCTAGTTAGAACATCGGTCAGTTGCAAGTCATTTCGAGGTCAAAAACCGTGCAATATCAGGTTAAATAGCAAAAAGCAGCACAACATGCCCTAGAAACATGCGTCTATGTCGTGCTAAAACCCAACGACCTCAAAATGACTCTGTTGGGGCATTTCACCCCATACGAACAGAGACGATTATTATCGTCGTCGGGAAATTGCGCGCTGGCGTCGGATGGCATTGTCTGCAGTAGTGATGATCTTTACGAACTGCATCTGCCTCTCCTTTCACCTATCGCCGGGCGCAATTCATATATCGTAAACGGTACCTTTTCCTCGGTAAGCGGTTGTTTTTCCGTCTCCGTTTTCGATGTTCGCTATATTACGCTAAAGTGCCAGCAGCACAAGCGACAAATTCAAATTTCTGAAAAGTTTTTTCATTACTTTGTGAATTGCAGTGCAAATACGCTCCGTTCCTGCGACAATACGCTCGGTTACTGGTTGATGGTTATAACGTCTGAAACAATTTCGAAACGAAAGGCGCGCTTTTATGCAAACTTACGAATCGGACACCAATATCGGCAGCATTAAGATTCTCGCCGTTGATATGGACAAGACGCTTCTCACCGACGAGCGTGTACTGCCCCAGGGCCTCGACGAGCGCCTGGACAAGCTCGCCGAGGCTGGCATCGTGTTCTGCCCCGCCAGCGGACGCCCCGCCTCCAAGCTCGAGGAGATGTTCGAGGGTATTAAGAACCGCCTTGCTTTTTGTCCCGACAACGGAGCCTGCGTCATCTATCGCGGCAGCTATATCTATAAGAGCAACATCGATGTGGCGCTGTATCAGCAGGTGCTCGCTCGTGCCTCGGAGGACCCGCGCGCCGTTCCCGTCCTGTGCTGCTACGACGAGTTCTATGTGCTCGCCCGCGACCATCAGTACCACGACGAGATCAGCGTGTACTACAACACGATCAACTATGTCGACACCTTTGAGGGCCTTGATATCGAGTCCAATAAGATCTCGGTCTTTTTCCCTGCCTACGATGCCGAGCCCGCATTCCGCGAGACCTATAGCCCCGCGTTCTCGGATCAGCTCTACGTCACCAATGCGGGCCGCGAGTGGATCGACTTTATGAACCTGGGCGTCGACAAGGGTTCGGGCGTGGCGCATTTGTGCGAGCACCTGGGCATCGATATCGCCGACGCTGCCGCCGTGGGCGACACCTACAACGATATTCCCATGCTGGAGCGCGTCGGGCATAGCTTTATCGTGGACAATGCCGAGGAGCACATGAACGCGCACGCTAAGTGGCGCATTCCGAGCAACAACGACGGGGGCGTACTGACGCTCATCGACGCCATCTTGGCGGCTCGTTAACGTTGCTCGTCGGACCTGACCGGGCGAGGCGGGTAAGTTTTTCGTTCGGTCAGGTCCTGGGCTCGCTCGGAAAACACATTAAGTGCTTTCCGGCTCGTGCGGAATCTACGAAAAACTTACCCGCCTCGCCCGGCCAGGTCCTGCGGCGACTTGCTTGCCGCCTAGATGGCGTCTTAGCGCCTAGATACTTTGGCTGATTTTTTGGAATGAAGGGGGCTCCTTGTTGGCAAGGAGCCCCCTTCTGGTTTTGGTTACTTTGGGGTTGTGGGTACTTCTTTATTTGGCATCGGCCCAGGTTATGCCGGTGCTGGCTTCGGCGATCAACGGTACGCGGAGGTCTACTACGTGCTCCATGACGTCGCGGACCATGGCGGTGAGGTGCTCGACTTCGTCGACGGGACACTCAAAGTCCAGTTCGTCGTGTACCTGCAGGATCATGTGGGCGGCAAAGCCCTCTTCTTCCAGACGGCGGCTTACGCGGGCCATCGCGATCTTGATGATGTCGGCCGCGGTGCCCTGCATGGGGTGATTCATGGCCGTGCGCTCGCCAAAGCCGCGGAGTTGCGAATTTTTGGCCTTGAGCTCCGGAATATGGCGACGACGACCGTACATGGTCTCGGCGTAGCCCGTCTGCTTGGCGCGCGCCACCACGTTGTCGAGGAACGTACGCACGCCCGGATAGGCCTCGTAGTAGCGATCGATCATGTCGCGCGCCTCGGCCATCGAGATGCGCAGCGACTGCGACAGACCGTAGGCCTGCTGACCGTACACGATGCCAAAGTTCACGGCCTTGGCGCGGCTGCGAAGGCCGGGCGTTACCTCGGACACCGGCACGCCAAACACGCGCGCGGCCGTCTCGGCGTGGAAGTCCTCGCCCTCGTTAAAGGCGCGCACCAGGTGCTCGTCACCCGAGAGATGCGCGAGTAGACGTAGCTCGATCTGCGAGTAGTCCACCGCCAAAAAGACGCTGCCCTCGCCTGCCGAAAACGCCGTCTTGACGGTACGCCCCAGCTCAGAGCGCGTCGGAATGTTCTGCAGGTTCGGGTCGCTCGAGGACAGACGTCCCGTTGCGGTAATGGTTTGGTTGTACGTGGTGTGCACGCGGCCGTCGCCTCGACGCAGCGGACCCAGCGTGTCCAGATAGGTCGACTTAATCTTGGACTTCTCGCGCCAGTCCAAAATCAGGCGCACGATCTCGTGGTCGCGGGCAAGGTCGCTCAGCACCTTGGCGTTGGTCGAATAATAGCCGCGCTTGGTCTTCTTGAGGCCCTTGGTCGGAAGCCCCATCACATCAAAGAGTACGTGCGACAGCTGCATGGGGCTGCCAATATTAAAGGTCTCGTCGCCGGCCAGGTCGCGAATGCTGCGCTCGACCTCGGCAATCTGGGTCGCCAGGCCCTCGGACAGACTGTGCAGGCGGTCGGGGTCCACAAGCATGCCCGCGCGCTCCATCTTGGCAAGTACCGGAACGAGCGGCATCTCGATGCCATCGAACACGTTGGCGGCATTCTCACGGGCCATGCAATCGCGCAACGGAGCCACGAGCGCCAGCGTCAGGGCCGCAGTACGGGCGGCAGGCGCCGGAGCATCTTCGCCAGCACCCTCCGCGCCGCACGCCGCAGGCAGCGCCATCTGCAGATACGTATCGGCAAGATATGCCTCATCGAACTCGGAGCGATCGGAATCCAGCAGATAGGCAGCGACCACGGTATCGAAGATGCGCGTGGAATCGACAGCGAGCGGATCCATGAGCTCGAGCTCAGAAGAATCGATGGGCGAAAGCTCATGCAGGAGCGCCTTCATATCCGGGCTCGCCACGCGGCCCTCCATAAACAGACGTGCGAGCACGCCGGCAATCACGCCGTGGACGAAGTTGAAGCCCTCGACCTCAGCCGCCGCACCGCTGTCGCCCTCCTCGAGCGCGAACAGGCCCTTGGACGTCGCCAACCACAGCGTGCGCGTCAGTCCAAAGAGCGCGCCCTCTTCCTTGTCGTCGTCCACCACGGCGGCGACCCACTCGCCGGCATCAATCGCGCGGGAGATCTCGGCGGCAGCGGCAGCGAGCGCCTCGGCATCGCCGGCGGCGGCACGCAAAACAGGGGGAATCTCAAACGCGCTGGCAGCGGGCACGATCCCGCCCTCGCCGCCAATCAGCGCCAGGAAACGGTTCTGCATGGCCGTAATGCCGAGCGTGCCGAGCGCCGCGGAAACCTCATCGGCAGAAAACGCCGGGAAGGACGTCGCCTCAAAATCGAGCTCAACAGGCGCATCGGTGCGAATGGTTGCGACCTTGCGGCTCAGTAGTGCGTCGTCGATGTGTGCACGCAGGTTCTCGCCCATCTTGCCCTTGACCTCGTCGGCGTGTGCGATGACCTCGTCCAAGCTACCGTACTGCGCAATGAGCGCGCTCGCCTTTTTGGGGCCGATGCCCGGCACGCCGGGGATGTTATCGGACGTGTCGCCCTTCAGACCGTAAAAATCGGGCACGAGCGCCGGCGTAATGCCGTGATACAGGTCATCCACGCTCTCGGGCGTCATAATCGCTACGTCGGACAGGCCCTTACGGGTCGAGACCACGTTGACGTGCTCGGTAACAAGCTGATACATGTCGCGATCACCGGTCACCAGCAGCATGTCACAGCCGGCCTGCTCGCCCAGGCGCGCCATGGTTCCCAGGATATCGTCGCCTTCCCAGCCCTCGGACTGCAGAATCGGCACGTTGAGCGCGGTGAGCAGCTCCTTAATCATGGGAAACTGCGCGTGCAGATCGGGGTCCATGGGCGGGCGTTGCGCCTTATACTGCGGCAGCATCTCCATGCGCACGCGCGGTTTGCCCTTATCAAACGCCACGACCACACCGTCGGGGTTAAAGGCGTCGATCATCTTGAGAAACATGTTCAGAAAGCCAAAGATCGCGTTGGTGGGGCGACCGTCCGGCGCGTTCATGGTCGGCGGCACGGCGTGGAAGGCGCGATGCATGAGCGAGTTGCCGTCGATAACGGCAAAAGTGCGGCGCTTGTCAGACATATTAAATACCTCGCTTTGGGCTGGGCACGGTTTGCTCACTCCAGTTTACACGCTCCCCGCCCCGCGGCCACTGCACATCAGGCTTCCCTGCCGCCGCGCGCCCGCGCGTGATACGATGGCTCACGGTACATCAACCAGCACGATCGATCCGAAAGGAGCCTGCGTTATGGAGCGTCCCTGCGCATGGAAAAAGTACACGCCACAGCAGATCGAGGAGCTCGAGGAGCTTTGCCGCGGCTATAAGCAGTTTTTGAGCGAGAACAAGACCGAGCGCCTGTGCGTCAAGACCGGTATCAAGATGGCCGAGGAGGCGGGATACGTCAATCTGGAGACCGTGATCGCCGAGGGCCGCGAGCTCAAGGCAGGCGACAAGGTGTACGCCGCCAACCACGGCAAAGACCTCATGCTCGTCAACCTGGGCACCGCCCCGCTCGAGCAGGGCTTTAACATCCTGGGTGCTCACGTGGACTCGCCGCGTCTGGACCTTAAGCAGAATCCCGCCTTCGAGGCCGGCGACATGGCCTACCTCGACACGCACTACTACGGCGGCGTCAAGAGCTACCACTGGGTGGCCTCCCCGCTCGCACTCGTGGGCGTCATCTGCAAAAAAGACGGCACTACCGTCGACATCAACATCGGCGACAAGGCCGATGACCCGGTCTTTACCATCTCCGACCTGCTGATCCACCTCTCGAGTGAGCAGATGTCCAAGCCTGCCAAGGATGCCGTCGACGCCGAGATCCTCGACGTGATCGTGGGCGGCCGCCCTGTAAAGTTTGACGAGGACGACAAGGACGCCCCCAAGGAGCCCGTCAAGCAGATGTTCCTGGACATCCTCAAGGAGCAGTACGGCGTCGAGGAGGAGGACTTCCTCTCCGCCGAAATCGAGGTCGTGCCCGCCGGCCCCGCCCGCGACATGGGCCTCGACCGCTCCATGATTCTGGGCTATGGCCACGACGACCGCGTCTGCGCTTACCCCTCCATGCTCGCCCAGATCGACGTCGCCAACGTGAAGCGCACGAGCATCACGCTCATCGTCGACAAGGAGGAGATTGGCTCCGTGGGTGCCACCGGTATGACGAGCCGCTTCTTCGAGAACACCGTCGCCGAGATCATGACGCTCGCCGGCGAGGGCAGCCCGCTGGCCCTGCGCCGTGCACTCGCCCGCAGCCGTATGCTCTCCTCTGACGTGTCCGCTGGCTTCGACCCGGGCTATGCCGGCAAGTTCGAGACCAAGAACGCCGCCTTCATGGGTCGCGGCCTGTGCTTTAACAAGTACACGGGCAGCCGCGGCAAGGGTGGCTCCAACGACGCCGACGCCGAGTATGTGGCCCTCATCCGCGACATCATGGACGAGGCGGGCGTGGACTTCCAGACCTGTGAGCTCGGCCGCGTTAATGCGGGCGGCGGCGGCACCATCGCCTACATCATGGCCAAGTACGGCATGAACGTCATCGACTCCGGCGTTGCCGTCCTGTCCATGCACGCCCTGTGGGAGGTCGCTAACAAGGCCGATATCTACGAAGCCTATCGCGGCTACAAGGCCTTTATCGAGCGCGCCTAATCCACCCCACCCATAACTTGCGGTGGAATACGGATCGATTTGGTCTTTCAATAGCCCAAGCAGACCGTATTCCACCGCAACTTCTATTTTGGCAGAGGAGTGTCCATGCTGCAGGTCGTCATTTCGCCCGCCAAACAGATGCGGACAGCTCAAGATGCCTTTGACGTTTTGGGCATACCGCCTTTTGCACATCAGACGGCCCGGGTCCATCAGGCACTCCTGAGTATCGAGAGCGAGGGTGGCGCGGCAGGTCTTCAGGCTCTTTGGAACGTGAGCGACAGGCTGCTTACAACGTGCCTGGATACGCTTCACGAATTTATGCCCGTCCTGAGCGATGCCGACCTCGCCGATCCCGATATCGCGCGTCGAATCTCCCCCGCCGTCATGTCCTACCACGGCATCCAATACCAAAGCATGGCGCCCGAGGTCATGGATGCCGCACAGCTCGCATGGCTGCAAGACCATCTATGGATCCTCTCCGGATTGTACGGATGCGTGCGGCCTTTCCATGGCGTTGAGCCCTATCGGCTCGAAATGGGAGCCAAGCTCGCCGTCGACGGCGCTCGCGATCTCTATGCGTTTTGGGGCGACAAACTTGTATGCACCATTGCGCCGACCGGCTCCAACACCACGGTCGTCAACCTTGCCAGCGCGGAGTACGCCAAGGCCGTTCTACCCCATCTCGCAGGCGACGCCACGACCGTCACTTGTCTCTTTGGCGAAGGCATCCGCAACGGCAAGCCCATCCAACGCTCGACCGCCAGCAAAAAGGCGCGCGGCTCCATGGTGCGCTGGATGGCAGCAAACGGACTCGAGGACGCCGACCGTCTCACCGAGTTCAACATCGGCTATCGCCACGCCCCCGAACTCTCATACCCAGGCACCCTCGTGTTCATCAACGAACAGATGCTCTAGAGCCGGCACCCAACACTGACCCGCTCAGCCTTCTCTATATAACTTGCGGTGGAATAGTTCCTATTTGAGCCTTTTATCGCACAATCGGGAACTATTCCACCGCAACTTTTATGAATTGGCTGGCTAGGCTCGACACCTATTCTGCTAGACCGTCGGCCTTTGCAATCCCGTTTGTCGAACCGTCCTGATAGACAATCTTGACGTGCTCAACCTCGGACACCGCAACACCCGATGGAGGCTCCAGACGCCATTCCGTCAGGGCGATATCCATGGTCGTGGGCACATCTCCTTGATCTTTGAGCTTCACCGTCAGCGTTTTGAGCGCCGCGTCAAACGTCACGCGTTCGATTTCTTCGCCTGGAATGGACCCACCACTCAGCTGCAACTGCACAAACTCATCGCGCGGGTACCAATAATCGCCCGGAATGGCGAGCGTATTGGCATTACCGCCAGTACTCCTCACCGTCATAATCGGTAGGCTATCATCGGCCTCAAACTCCCAGGCAGCGCCGCCGCGACCGCCAAACGTCCAGATACAAAGGGCAATCACCAGCACGGCAAGCACCGCGAAGCCAATCGCGACCAACCCATGGTGCGCACGGCCCTCCTCGGCCGATATGTCCCATTGTGTCTCTCGATATAGATGCTTGTCTTCCATGTACGCCTCCCCACAGGCACGCTCGTTAGGCCAATCGTACCCATTCGAGCTATACTTGAGCCCATTACATAAACGGGGAGCTTGCAGGACAAGACGGCAGGCTGAGACTGGGCGCGCCCGCCCTGACCCGCAAACCTGATATGGGTAATGCCAACGAAGGGAGCCGTGCCAATGAGCACACAGACCGAGCCCAAGCTCGTCACGCAAATCGACTTCGCCCGCGCAGGGCAGATCACGCCGCAGATGAAGGAAGTCGCCGAGCGAGAGCATCGCGACCCCGAGTACATCCGCGAGCGCGTGGCAGACGGCCGCATCGCCATTCCCGCCAATATCGTGCACATCAAAAAGGGCATGCGCGCCTTTGGTGTCGGCGAGGGCCTGTCCACCAAGGTCAACGTCAACCTGGGCATTTCGGGCGACAAGGCCGATGCCGCCGAGGAATGGAAGAAGGTCAAGATCGCTGAGGACTTTGGCGCCGACGCCATCATGGACCTCTCCAACTCGGGCAAGACGCGCCAGTTCCGCCAGCAGCTCATCGACGAGACGCCGCTCATGGTAGGCACCGTCCCCATGTACGACGCCATCGGCTACATGGAAAAGCCGCTGGTCAAGCTCACCAAGGACGACCTGTTCGAAGTCGTGCGCGCGCACGCCGAGGACGGCGTGGACTTTATGACCATCCACTGCGGCATCAACAAACCGGTCACCAAGACCTTTAAGGAGACCGGCCGTCTCATGAACATCGTCAGCCGCGGCGGCTCGCTGCTGTTTGGCTGGATGGAGGTCACCGGCAACGAAAACCCCTTCTACGAGTACTTTGACGAGCTGCTCGAAATCTGCCACGAGTACGACGTGACGATTTCGCTCGGCGACTCCTGCCGCCCGGGCTGCCTCTACGACTCCAACGACGCCACCGAGACCGCCGAGATGATCGAGCTGGGCAAGCTGTGCAAGCGCGCATGGGCCGCCGGCGTCCAAGTCATGGTCGAGGGCCCGGGTCACATGGCGCTCGACGAGATCGCCGCCAACATGAAACTGCAGAAGCGCCTGTGCCACAATGCTCCGTTCTATGTGCTCGGGCCGCTGGTGACCGATATCGGCGTGGGTTACGACCACATCACCGCCGCCATCGGCGGCGCCATCTCCGCCAGCTCCGGTGCCGACTTCCTGTGCTACGTGACACCGGCAGAGCACCTATGCCTGCCCAACGCCCAGGATGTGCTCGACGGCCTCATGGCCACCAAGATCGCCGCACACGCCGCCGACATCGCCAAAAAGGTGCCCCACGCCCGCGACATGGACGACAAGATGGGCCAGGCACGCCGCAAGCTTGACTGGGACGCCATGTGGGAGTGCGCGCTCGACCCGGTTACGGGCAAGAAGCGCTACGAGGAGTCCCCCGCCGCCACCGAGGGCACTTGCACCATGTGTGGCAAGATGTGCGCCGTCCGCACCGTCAACAAGATCTTCGAGGGCACCACGATCGACCTCGGCATGGAGGACTAGCCAGTCGCCGCGGCCGCTTCTGTCGGCGAGCTGGTGCCTGTCAATTGTTGACGTGTGAACATTTGCTTGCATTTGCGTAAAGATTGCATCGCCCGCCCGGGTTCGACATAGAGTCGGCCCGGGCATCTTTATAATGCTGGCTTAAAGACCCATTTGATTCCGACCGAACAAGGGAGCGAACATGGATCGCAGTAAGGTACCTGCCGTTCTATCCATCGCAGGATCCGATTCCAGCGGTGGCGCCGGCATTCAGGCCGACATCAAGACCATCACGGCGCACCGCCTGTATGCCGAGACGGCCATCACCGCCATCACCGCACAGAACACCCTGGGCGTCACCGCCGTGCAGAACATCTCCCCGGATATTGTCGCGGCGCAGATCGATGCCGTTTTTGACGATATCCGCCCCAACGCCGTCAAGATCGGCATGGTTTCTTCTGTCGAGATTATCGATGTTATCACCGACCGCCTGAGCGCCTGGAACGCGACAAACGTGGTAGTCGACCCCGTCATGGTCGCCACCTCGGGCGCTCGTCTGATCGCAGAGGACGCCGCCGAAGCGCTTACACACCGCCTGTTCCCGCTAGCGACCGTCATCACGCCCAATATTCCCGAGGCCATGGCCCTGATCGACTACGAGGTCGACTCCGAGCGCACGCAGCAAAATGCTGCCATGCTCCTCACCCGCCGTTTTGGTTGCGCATCCCTCGTTAAGGGTGGGCATCTTGTCAACGAGGCCAACGATGTACTGGCCGAACCCGCGCCACTCGATGACGAGGGCAACCATCTGGGAGATCCGCTCACCACGTGGTTCCGTCACAAGCGTATCGAGACCAACAATACGCACGGCACCGGCTGCACGCTCTCGTCCGCCATCGCCTGCGCGCTGGCCCAGGGCATGGATCTTGCCGACGCCGTCAACGCCGGCAAGGCCTACCTAACCGGCGCTCTCGCCGCCGGCTTTGACATGGGCAAAGGCTCCGGCCCCGTCAACCACATGTGGCAGTATTAAGATTCGCAGTCCAAAGCCACCGCAAAGGCGCCCGTCCCCTTTGCGGTGGCTTGGGGTCGCGCTACTCTCCGAGCATCTCTTGGAGCTTGGCCGCCACGGCGTGACCCAGGCTCTCATGGCTTTCGGGCATCATATGCAGATAGTCGATATCGCCCGGCTCGGCAAACTCCGCTGCATTCAAAAAGTCGCAGCCAAACTGCTCGGCTACGTGCGCATAGTATTCAGCAAAATGCTCCGAGGCCTCGACGGAACGCTCGTCAAAATCGGTCATATATACATCGGCGATTTGCGGCTTGATCTTGATAGGTGCCATCAGCAGAATACGCGGGCAGGGTGCGGCATTGGTCCAGGGAAATGCACGCACCGCGCGAATCAGCGCCATGGTGCCACGGGCAATATCGGAGGCCGTCACACCAAAGACCGTCTTGCAATCGTTGGTTCCCAGCATAATAACGATCGCATCCAGCGGCTTATGGGCCTCGAGCAGCATCGGCAGTGCGCGGATGCCGTTAAGATTGGTGTTCAGATGGCACATGTCGTCGCGTACCGTCGTGCGGCCGTTGAGGCCTTCTTCAATTACATGCCAGCCCTCGCCCAAGTCACGTTGGGCCACGCCGCACCAGCGCACATCCTGCGCATAGCGCACCGCGGTGCCGTCGCGCATGCCCGCCGGATCGTAACCATAGGTGTTGCTGTCGCCAAAGCATAGAACGTTTTTCATCGTAAGCCCCTCGCTCAGTAAAAAACCGACGGAAGCAGCCTCTCCCGCCGGCTCGACCCATCTGTCAGCACGTACCGATTACAGGTACTTGCGCCAATCGTCCTCGTCCTCATCATCCTCGGTAGCAGCCTGGATCTGCTCGGCGGCGCGAGCTGCCGCAGCGCGAGCGGCAACCTGGGCATAGGACTCCTCGTTGCGCTCGGGGAAGTTTGCCAGCACATGCTCGAACTTGGCAAAATCCTCATCCCAGCGCGTAGAAGGCACGGCAAAGAAGACTTGCTTGACCTTAAAGTCGCCCGACGCGAGCTCCTTGCGGAAGAGCTCGGCCACGGCCTCTGCGTCAAAGCCGTTGTTGTCGCAGCCCCAAGCGCCCAGCACGAGCTTCTCGCGACCTAGCTCGTCGCAGATGGCAAGCACAAAGCGAATGCGGTCGCGCAGGGCATCCAGCAGAGCATCGTCGCTCACGCGATACTCCTGGCGGGCGCGCTTAACGTTGGGCGCGGCGGCCACGATCACGTCGGCGTATGCATGCACGTGGTTGCGGTCGAAGCGCACCGCAGGCACCACCAGCGCACGGTTTCGGTAAAGCTCGCAGTTGATGTTGCGGCGACGGTTCTCGCCGTACCATTTGCGCTGCTTATCGAGAACGTTGTACAGATACGAATCGGCGCACAGCGTGGCCTCCTGGCCCAGATAACCCTGAATATAGCCACCGCCCGGATTGGTGAACGAGGCAAAGTCGAGCACGGCCATGTCGCAGAACTGCGCATAGCCTCGACCGTTATCCAGAATGGCCTGCGTGGCAGAGGCGTCGAGCACGGTGACCTCGGGCAGGACCGGAGCGGGCTCCTCGGCGGCAGGCGCGGACTCGGTCTCCGTGGCCTCCTCTGCGTGTGCAGGCTCGGCCGTAACCTCGGTCTCGGCGGACGCAACCTCAGCGGTCTCGGCCTCGGCGGCCTCAGACTCCTCGGCAACCTGTTCTTCGGCGGCCACAGCACTCTGAACCTTGGCCTTCATCGCCGCGACAAAGCCGGCAGGCATACCGTCAAACTCGCGAACACCGGCAAGCGAACGCTCGATATCCTTGGCGCACGCTTCGGACACAGTTGCCACGTGACGCTCGGCGGCCTTGGCACGGGCCTCGCGCTTGGGATTGGGCTGACCCGCTCGGTTGGACCTGCGGTTACGGTTCCTGTTGTCGACGTCTGCCATAAGTGGTCACCTTTCTCGGTCGCTGCCGCTATCGGCTTTTTCCATCCATGATACCCCGCCGCATACAAAAAAGACGGCCCCGAAGGACCGCCTTTCGCATCGATTTACACGCACGGCAAGCACCGCCGCAATTCGCCACTAGTCGCGACGGCCAAGGATGTTCAGAATGCGCAGGAACACGTTGATAATATCCACGAACAGGTTAGAGGCCATAAGCACGGCGTTGGGCAGTGTAGGCGGCACTGTCGTGGCAACATAGGTGTCGTAGCCAATAAAGCCGGCGAACACCACGATCACGATCAGGTCGGTGATGGTCTGCGAGACGCCCATGAACATCAGCACGATCTCAACCAGAATAGTGGCGAGCAGAATGCCAAAACCGATGCCATATACGCGCTGGAAAAACTTGGGGAACGTCACGCCCAAGGCGCCAAAGACAAAGGTGATGGCGGCCGTGGCGATAAAGGCAGTGTTGATGGTGGGCAGGTCGTAGTTGGCAAGG
>JAXKGH010000088.1:0-4615 GCA_036550475.1 Collinsella sp.
CGCGTTTGTCTGGCTTATGTACAAGCGCATCATGCCGCTTTCGGCCGCGACGTCCGCCGCGCAGAACAAGCTCTCGGGCGTGCTCTCCGACGCGGTCACGAACATCTTGGCCGTCAAGACCTGCGGGCGCGAGGACTTTGAGCGCGACCTGTTCGATACCGCCGACCGTGCCGCGCGCGACGCCGAGACGGTCTCGATGCACGCCATGATGCAGCGCAACTTTACGACCTCGGGCCTTATCGTCATCACCATGGCCGTGGTGAGTGCGTTCGTGGCGGGCGGCAACGCGTGGTTTGGCATCTCGGCCGGCTCGCTCGTCATGATCTTTACCTACACCTATAACCTCACCATGCGCCTGAACTACGTGAGTTCCATGATGCAGCGTATCAACCGCGCGCTGGGCGATGCGGCCGAGATGACGCGCGTGCTGGACGAGCCACGTTTGGTGGCAGACGACCCGGACGCCCCTGAGCTCAAAGTAACCGAGGGCGCGATTGATTTTGAGCACCTGGGCTTTGCGTACCGTGACGCTGCTGCGGGCGAGAGCGTGTTCAACGATCTGACGCTCCATGTGTCGGCGGGCCAGCGCGTGGGTCTGGTGGGCAAATCGGGCTCGGGTAAGACGACGCTCACCAAGCTGCTGCTGCGCCTGGACGATGTCCAGGGCGGCCGCGTGCTCGTGGACGGTCAGGATGTCTCGCGCTGCACGCAGCAGAGCCTGCGCCGCCAGGTTGCCTACGTGCCGCAGGAGGCGCTGCTGTTCCACCGCTCCATTCGCGAAAACATTGCCTACGGTCGTCCCAACGCCACTGATGAGCAGATTCGCGAGGCCGCGCGCCTGGCCAATGCCCTGGAGTTTATCGACCGATTGCCCCGTGGCTTTGACACCATGGTGGGTGAGCGCGGCGTCAAGCTCTCGGGCGGCCAGCGTCAGCGCGTGGCTATCGCCCGCGCGATTCTCACCGACGCGCCGATTCTAGTGCTCGACGAGGCGACCTCTGCCCTGGACAGCGAGTCCGAGGCGCTGGTGCAGGAGGCGCTCGAAAACCTGATGCGTGGACGTACCTCCATTGTGGTAGCGCACCGCCTGTCCACCGTGGCGGCGCTCGACCGCATTGTGGTGCTGGCCGATGGTGAGATTGTCGAGGACGGCACGCATGCGCAGCTTGTCGAGGCGGGTGGCGAGTACGCGAGCCTGTGGAGCCGTCAGACTGGCGCATTCTTGGAGGCGTAAGCGTCTCGGACGTGGGACAATTGTGCCCATAAGTTTATTGTGCCGTTGAGCCGAGGAGTCGTTATGCCACGCGAGACCAATGCCGCCAAGCGCGAGCGCGCCATCGAGGTGTGCGAGCGCCTCAACCGTCGCTATGGCCCGGTCGAGTGCTTTTTGGACCACGAGAATCCCTTCCGCCTGCTGATCGCGGTGCTACTCTCGGCGCAAACGACCGACGCGCAGGTCAACAAGGTGACGCCGCGGCTGTTTGCCCAGTGGCCCACGCCCGAGGCCATGGCCGGGGCGAGCGTGGCTGACGTGGCAGACACCATCAAGTCACTCGGCTTCTACAAGAGCAAAGCCAAGCATGCCGTGGAGGCCGCGCAGATGATCGTTGCCGACTACGGCGGCGAGGTACCGGCCGACATGAAGGAGCTTGTAAAGCTGCCGGGCGTGGGGCGCAAGACGGCGAACATCGTGCTCAACGTGGGGTACGGCATCGTGGAAGGCATCGCAGTGGATACGCACGTCAACCGCATTGCGCACCGCCTGATGCTGAGTCCCAAGACGCATGCCAAGGAGCCGCTCAAGACCGAGCAGGATCTGCTCAAGATTTTGCCGCACGAGTATTGGGAGTCGGTCAACCATCAGTGGATTACCTTCGGTCGCGAGATCTGCGACGCCCGCAAACCCAAGTGCGACGAGTGTCCGCTGGCAGATTTGTGCCCCAGCGTGCGCGTGACGGGGTAGGGCGGAACGCATCTTCGTCTGGCGTTTTTTGCGGGGCCGGGTTTGCCCTTGAGCCGGAGTTCTCTCCATGCGCTACCATGACAGGCAACGAATTTGACGAACGACCCGCCGAGCTTGCCCGGCGGGCTTTTGGCGTTGCGATGCCGGAGGAACAGCATGCTCATTCACCGTATAGCCGCGCAGCTCTACACTGCCGAGGCGCTGCAGACCGTCGAGGCGGGACTCGATGCTGGCGAGGACGTGACGCTGGCCGTGTCGCAGTCGGGCCGCACGCTTATGGCGGCCGCCCAGTTTGCGCGCCGTCCGCGCCCGACGGTCTACATTGTGAGCGGCGAGGATGCGGCCGATCGCGCCGCGCGCAGCCTTGCCGCCTATGTGGGCCTGGCGCACGTGTGCCGCTTTCCCGAGCGCAAGGACTATCCGTGGCGCGAGCAGGCGCCCGACGACGCCGTGGTAGCGCAGCGCTGCGAGGCCCTGGGACGCATCGTGCGCGGGGACAACTGCATCATGGTTGCCTCGGCTCGCGCGTTGCTGCGCTGCGTGCCGCCAGTCGAGAGCCGCTACTGGGAGTCCACGATCTTTGCGGTGGGCGAGGAGATTCCTTTTGACGAGGTGCCGCATCGCCTGGTGGGCATGGGCTACACCAATGCCGGCGCCGCTGATGCGCCCGGTCTGTTCCGCGTTCACGGCGACACCGTCGAGGTGTTTCCCGCGCAGGAGAAAGCGCCCGTGCGCATTGAGTTCTTTGGCGACGAGATTGACCGCATCCGCCGCATGGTGAGCTCAACGGGGCAGACCATCGGTAACGAGGACAGCATCGAGATCTTCCCCTGTCGCGAGCTCGCACTCACCGACGACGCCGTCCACAACATGCATGTGGCGCTCTACCGCGCCAGCCAGGACGACAGCAAGTTGGCGGCGCTGCTCGAGATGGTGGATGCGCGCATCGTCACGCCTGAGCTCGACCGCTTTTTGCCGGTGATGTACGGCCAGACCGTGAGCCCGCTGTCGCATGTGAGCGGCAAGGCGCTCGTGGTGCTGTCCGAGCCGCGCTCGCTGTTCGACGATTGCCTGCGCGCCTACGAGGATATCGAGGCGCGTGCCGGCGAGGCGGGGATTGACCGACTGGATGGCCTGTATGTACGCGCCCAGCAGCTCGATTTTGGTGCTCAGCAGCGCCTGAACTATGTGAGCCTGATCCGTGCCGGCGGTGCGGTGACGGCAGAGCTCAAGATTGAGCAGCCGGCCATCGCGGGCTCGGACAATCGCTTTATGACGCGCATCCAGGAGGTCGTGGGCAAGCGCTATGCCTGCGTGTTTGCTATCCCCGACCGCGGCGCGCGTGAGTCGATGGAGCTCACCTTTGGCGACGAGGGCATTACCTTTGAGGAATCGCTGACCGCGGCGCCCGAAAATGCCGGCGTTATCGGCGAGCGCGTGCGCGTGGCAACGGCGGATTCCGCCGACCGTGCCGCACGCCAGGAGGCCCATGCTTCCATTCGCGAGCGTAAGGCCGACGCGCTCAACGCCCGCTCGCTCGAGGCGGGCGCCGCGCAGGCTGCCGCCGGCGCCGCCGTGCCTACCATCTCGCGCGGGCGCGTGACCTTTGTGGACGCTGCCCTGCCGCAGGGCGTGGTGGTGCCCGACGCCAATTTGGCCGTGTTCTCGATCGCCGATCTCAACGCCCGCATGGATGCCAACCGCGCGCGCAGCCGCCGCAAGGTTGACATTACGCAGATTACCTTCCCGTTTAAGCCGGGCGACTACGTGGTGCACGCTACCCACGGCATCGCGCTCTTTAGCGAGGTCGCGCGCCAGGAAGTGGGCGGCAAGGAACGCGACTACTTTTTGCTGGAATACGCCGATGGCGACAAGCTCTACGTGCCGCTCGAGCAGGTCGACCGTATCACGCGATACGTCGGTCCCGACGGTGACAAGCCGCGCCTGACCAGGCTCAACACCGCCGACTGGACGCGTGCCACCAACAAGGCGCGCAAGAACGCCAAAAAGCTGGCGTTTGACCTGGTCGATCTGTATACGCGTCGCTCGTCGATTACCGGTATCGCCTGCCCGCCCGACACGCCCGAGCAGATCGAGATGGAGGAGAGCTTCCCCTACGACGAGACGCGCGACCAGCTGGAGGCCATCGCCGACATCAAGGCCGACATGGAGGCGCCCAAGCCCATGGACCGCCTGCTGTGCGGCGACGTGGGTTTCGGCAAGACCGAGGTCGCCCTACGCGCGGCGTTTAAGTGCGTGGACTCCGGCCGCCAGGTCATGGTGCTCTGCCCCACGACCATTCTGGCTCAACAGCACTACGAGACATTCTTTGAGCGCTTTGCCCCGTTTGGCCTGGAGGTCGAGGTGCTCAGCCGCTTCCGCACCCCGGCGCAGCAAAAGCGCGCGCTCAAGGCGTTTGCCGAGGGCACGATTGATGTACTCATCGGCACGCACCGCTTGCTTTCTGCCGATGTGAACCCCAAGAACCTGGGCATGGTGATCATCGACGAAGAGCAGCGCTTTGGTGTGCAGCACAAGGAGCAGCTCAAAAACCTGCGCGAGCAAATCGACGTGCTCACGCTCTCGGCAACGCCTATTCCGCGAACCATGCAGATGGCCACGAGCGGCGTGCGCGACATGAGCCTGATCACC
>JAXKGH010000089.1:0-2285 GCA_036550475.1 Collinsella sp.
CACCCTGTCCGGCAAACTCAATATCGACGGGTATGTGCTTCAGATAACTCATGTCGGGCGCAAAACGAGGGTCCGGTCCGCCTTTATGAACAGGACCGTGCAGAACAAACCATCCGTTTTCGGGCTCGAACCGCTCAACAAACGCAAGGCCGAGCACCTTATAGCCCACCTCGGTTGCAAATATGACTCCGACTGGGACGCCACATTCCATGCAGTTGAGCATTTTACGGTTGTAATTCTGGTCTCGAAAACCAACGGTACCCGGCGCTTGAACCGAGTACTTAATGACCCACGTACCATCGTCCAAATAGAGCGGAGGCACATCGGTGTAGAAGCTCTTTTTAGAGTTATGGACCGAGAGCGCAAAGATCTTATTGGGGTCTTGCTTCACCCGATCCTGGCCCGGCCAGAAGATCCCTGAATCCCGCGTTACGGGAAAGAAGTCCGAGCCAATTCTCAAACGATACTGATACTGAGGGCTATCTTCCTTGGTGTGGTGCGGAAGGCTGGTCCAAACGCCGCCGCGCTGCTCCTCACCCAGAAACCACTCCCATGCCTCAACGTATTCGGAAGGCACGAGACTGCAGGCACGGTCATAGCTTGGTCCATCCATCAACGGAACAGCAAGGTCAATGTCGTTCATCGCCAGCACCTACAACCATACGAATGCGAGTCATACCCCTCAATAATATGGTCGAGAGTCAATTATTACGAGATCTCATTCCGCGATCGGCACATCGTTGATGCTCTCGGTTTGCCGCTGGCGCGCTTGTACCCCGCTACCCCACTTCCCTGTATACTGATGTAGCACGTGTTTCATCCGGGCTTGTTGGGCCGGATCGTTCATGGGAGGGCCTTATGGCTGCTTCGAATCCGCCTAAGGGGAGCGTTTCTTCTTCGTCCATCAAGCCGGTTACGCGCAAGGCCGTGCGCTGCCAGCGCGAGGTCGCCTGGCTTATCACGCAGGCAGCGGGCAGGCTTGTGGCGACCACCCAGGACGTCAATGCGCCTACGCCGAGCTTTGTGTTAGCGGCGGCGCTGGATTTTGCGCGCCAATTGGAGCTTGCCGCACAGGGTACCAGCGGCCACCTCGACTACCAGAATGTTATGGCGCCCGACCTGCAAACGTTCTGCCACATGGCCAAGTTGCCCGCCGCGCCCAATGCGCTTTCGGACGCAGGCTACATGTTTACGCTCTCGGGCGCGGACCTTATCCGCGACATCTATGCATACTGTAGCGAGCTCGCCGAGCGCCACGTCTTTGACGCGGCAGAAGTCAAACCGGGAAATGTCATCAAGCTGGTTCTTAGGCTTTTCTTGACAGACGGGTTCGGGGCCATGCCGGCGTAAGCCGAGTCTTTAGCATCACCGTCGACTGGGCAACAACCGCTTTACCTTAATGGACGCCAATCGAGGGTCGATTATTGGGTCGCCTCGTCCACTAACGCATCTATCCCACGCACTCCGACAGTCGATACTTGCGGTTGCGGCTCGTCGCCGGCGCCGTGGGCTCAAGCTCGCCTTGAGCAATGAGCGCGTTGACGCGCGACCTAACCTGGGAAATTGTGAGCCCTGTGCGCTCTGCCAGCTCGCGCGTCCCCAGCTCGCCGTAGTGTTTGAGTGCCGTCACAATTAAGCCCCCGCCATGATCGACCGGCTCGATCTTTGAACGGTAAAATACGACCTTGAACCGATCGAATCCCGGGCAGAACAGGGGCTCGGCCAGACCATGCGCGCGCATGGCATCGATCATCATCGGGATGCCCGAGCCATTGCCCTCAGCCGGCGAACCTGCGCCATCCGGCAGCGGGACAATCGACATGAGCTTTACAAGCGTCGCGTTACGGCATCGGGAGCTGCCGTCAAACAAGTTCTCGCGAGTCTTTCCCCCGTAAAGGCCGCCAGGATTCGTCACCTCGACACGATCATCAAAGACGTCGACGGCAATCGATTGTCCACAGAACCGATCCCCGTATTCTCGATGGATTACGGCGTTGGCGATTGCTTCGCGCAGAACCTCCTCGGGAATCTCAAGCGAGTCGACACGCGAGACGCCTTGGACGGTCGAGGTTCGCCGCAAATTCTTGGCGACGGCTGCGACGGCATCCGAGATCATCTCGCCCAACGTTCCCTCACAGATTGTGCGGTCCATGAACCTCAGCGACCCCGCCATGCCCTTCTGAGTTCCCGCATGGACAGCCACGTCAATGAAGAGCTTGGGATAGAACTGCTGAGGGTAGGTGCCCACAACTAGGAGTCCAGCCTTGGTGACATTGCCCTGGGAA
>JAXKGH010000090.1:0-5326 GCA_036550475.1 Collinsella sp.
CAAAAGAAAACCACCCCCCACGTTACGAAAATGAACCCACCTAAAACAGGTGGGTGCCCTCATCGACTGTTCCAGCGTCCTTAACAACGAAGGATACCTGTACTAGGTACGACTGTGTGGGCTCCCTAAATAAACGCGACGGTTCACCCAGTTGCTCCGCGGGGGGCGGAATACCTACATCATAAAGCGGCACTTTATCGATTCCAGTCTTGACATTACAAAAATCGTGTCGGACGATTACGGCGCCTTAGGGACGGAGCCGTCTACGCGGTCTGGCCCTTTACGTTTGAGCTGCTGAATCGTTGTTTTGGAGCATGTTTTTATGCCGACGTCGTTGACCGAACTTTTTTCGCCCGCCTGCCATTTGTGTCCGCGCCGTTGCGGTGCGGCGCGCGATGAGGGCGCGCGCGGCGTATGCGGTGCTAACGACACGCTCAGGGTGGCCCGCGCGGCGCTTCATATGTGGGAGGAGCCGCCTATCTCGGGCGAGGCCGGTTCGGGCACGATCTTCTTTAGCGGTTGCTCGCTTAAATGTATCTACTGCCAGAACCACGAGATCTCGACCGGCAATTTTGGCCTTGAGATTTCGTCTGAGCGTCTGGTCGAGATTATGCTGGAACTGCAGGACCAGGGTGCCAACAACATCAATTTGGTGACGGCGACGCACTATGCGCACCTGTTGCCTGCCGCGATTGCCGCGGCACGGGCGCGCGGACTGGTTATCCCGATCGTCTACAACACGAGTGGTTACGAGCGCGCGAGTGCCGTGGCCGCGCTGGGCGACCTGATCGATGTGTGGCTTACCGACTTTAAATATGCCGATGCGGCGCTTGCGCAGTCGCTCTCCCATATAAAGGATTACCCGCGTGTGGCCGTGTCGGGTCTGGCCCAGATGGCGCGCGAGATCGATCGCCGCGGGGGAGAGCTGGTGGATGACGACGGGCTCATGAAGCGCGGCATCATCGTGCGCCACCTGGTGCTGCCGGGGCATGCGGATGACTCGTGCCGCGTGTTAGACCTGGTGTGGCAGACGGTGGGCGACGTGCCGATCTCGGTCATGAACCAGTACACGCCCAATGCGCTCATGCGCGAGCAGGGCGGCGAGTTGGCGCGCGCCGTGACGCGCGAGGAGTACGAGCAGGTGCTCGACCATGCCGACGACCTGGGCTTTACGACAATGTTCTGGCAAGAGGGCGGCGCGGTAGACGAGAGCTTCACCCCCGCCTTCGACACCACCGGCGTCCTCACCAGCGCAAAGTAGAGCGCACGCTGATGATTTTTCTGGGACGGGGATTAAAAAATCATCGAGAGGATCGCCTGTTCGAAAAGTTGTCAAAATAGCCGCGCCCCAAAAAGACTGGTTATTGGGCGTTGACAGTTGGCGAGCCGTAGGTAAAATATCGACTTGTCCTGGGGACGTAGCTCAGTTGGGAGAGCGCTGCCGTCGCATGGCAGAGGCCGAGGGTTCGACTCCCTTCGTCTCCACCCTTGGATTTGATAAGCCGCTGACATTGTGTCGGCGGCTTTTTTTAAAAGAAAGGGCTATACCATGGCCGAGCTTGAGTCCCAACCATTGTCCGACGAGGAGCGCGCTGAGTTGGAAGAGCTCCGCGCCGAGAAGGCCCGCCGCGAGGCTCGTGAAGAGGCCCGTCGCGAGCGTGAGGAGCTGGCTGTCCTGCGTGCCGAGCGTGCGAAGGCCGAGGAGATCGCCGCGAACGCCGCATCCGCATCGGCGCCCGCGCCCGCACCCAAGCCCGCTGCTGCGAAGCCTGCACCTGCCGCGCCCAAACCTCAGCCTAAAAAGGCCGCTCGTCCCAAGTCCGTCGAGCCTAAGCCGAGTCGTGACGAGATGACCTTTGCCCAGCGCATGGTTACCTCCAAGGAGCCTACGGGCGAGAACGAGGTCCCTGGCATGGCGCCGGCTCAAAAAATCATCATTGTCCTTGCCCTCATCGCGTTTGTCATCTTTATGGGCTACACGATCCTGACCAGCATGGGCCTGCTCTAACCGATTTGCATCGGGCGTCATGTCCGCATGCTCTGCTCTCGTCCAACCCTCAAATTCTGCACCACACATCCGAAAGGTCGCCCCATGGCTTTGACCGACATCTCTCATCCCACCGACATCGCAATGCTCACCGATCTGTACGAGCTCACTATGGCCCAGGGCCTGTGGGAGAGCGGCAAGGCCAATGAGCAGGGTTGTTTTACCGCGTTTTACCGCGACCATCCCTTTGGCAGCGCCTATGCCGTCATGTGCGGCACCGCCGAACTGCCCGAGCTGGTCGAGAATCTACGCTTTACGCCCGAGGACATCGACTACCTCGCCTCGCTCCAGGCCCCTGCCGGCGGCGCGATGTTCAAGCCTGGATTCCTCGACTACCTGCGCGATTTTCGTGCGCATGTAAACATCGACGCCGTTCCCGAAGGCGAGCTCGTCTTTCCGCGCGAGCCCATGGTGCGCGTCACCGGCCCCGCGCTCGAGTGCCAGCTGCTTGAGACGGCGCTGCTCAACATCGTCGGGTTCCAGACGCTTGTCGCCACCAAGACGGCGCGCGTGGTGCTCGCCGCCGACGGTCGCCCTGTGGCGGAGTTTGGCCTGCGCCGAGCCCAGGGTCCCGATGGCGGCCTGGCCGTCGCGCGCGCGAGCTACGTTGCCGGCTGCTCCTCTACGTCCAATGTACTCGCCGGCCGCCGCTATGGTATTCCCGTCTTTGGCACGCATGCGCACAGCTGGGTGATGAGCTTCGATTCCGAGCTCGAGGCCTTCCGCGCCTTTGCCAAGTCGAGCCCCAAGAATTGTACGCTGCTCATCGACACCTATGACGTGCGCGAGGGCTGTGAACATGCCATTACGGTTGCCAAGGAGATGGAAGCGATGGGCGAGCGCCTGTCGGCCATTCGCATCGACTCCGGCGACCTCGCCAAGCTCTCCAAGTATGTGCGCGGCCGTTTTGATGCCGAGGGCCTGCCCTATGTGGGGATCTCGGTTTCTAACGATCTGGATGAGTACACGATTCAGTCGCTGCTCGACCAGGGCGCGCCCATCGACAGTTTTGGCGTGGGTACCAAGCTCGCGACCTGCTATGACCAGCCGGCGCTGGGTGGCGTGTACAAGCTTTCCGCCCGCCGTGCGAGCGAGACAGATCCATGGACGCCGGTGGTCAAGCTCTCCGAGCAGCCCTATAAGCGCACGATCCCGGGTGTGCAACGCGTGCGCCGTTATTACGACGGCTTTGGCGGCCCAGTCTGCGACATGATCTACGACGAGGACCATCTGGCGGGGGAGGGCGCCGCGCGCGGCAATACCCTCGTGGCCGTGAATGATGCCGCCCTGGTGACCGACGTGTCCGAACTTGAGTATCGCGAGCTGCTGGTGCCGATCGTGCGCGATGGCAGTGCGGTGGCTCCGCGTGAGAGCATCCAGGACGCGCGCGAGCGCTGTGCTTGGGCGCTCGATCATCTGGACGCAGCTTTCAAGCGCTTCCTGTACCCGCAGACCTATGTGGTGGGCATGGAGCAGGGCCTGGCTCAGGTGCGCGACGAGCTCGTGCGCAAGAACATGGCCGCGGCTTCGGCCTTCCCCTGGGCAAAATGATCCGAAGGGGACGGAGGAAAACGGATCATTTTCGTCCGTCCCGCACCGGGTGCCCCGGCTGCTCCAGCTCGCCCGCCTGCTCAACACTCGATTGGTTTGACGTATGACGACTTCTTATAAAACGATGGTGGTAAAGATCGGCTCGTCCACGGTGGTGGGCGCCGACGGCAAGGTCAACCGCGCCTTTATCGGCGGGCTTGCCGATCAGGCCGCAGCGCTGCGCAAGCTCGGCTGGCGTCTGGTCGTGGTGAGCTCGGGCGCTATCGCCTGTGGCTATCCCGTGCTGGGCTTCGACCGTAAGCCGGTCGGCGACCTGCCGAGCCTGCAGGCCTGCGCTTCGGCCGGCCAGTGCATCATCTCGTCGGCCTACGACGAGGAGTTTCATGCGCGCGACCTGCTCACCTCGCTCGTGCTGCTCACGCGTCACGACACGGCGCGCCGTACGTCCTACCTGCACGCGCGCGACGCCCTGCTGCGCCTGGTGGAGCTTGGCGTGGTGCCGGTCGTCAACGAGAACGATACCGTTACTGTCGATGAGATCAAGTTTGGCGACAACGACACACTGGCGGCGCTTGTGAGCTGCCTGGTTTCTGCCGATCTGTGCGTGACGCTCTCGGACATCGATGGTCTCTATACTGCCAATCCGCATGAGGACCCCACGGCCGAGTTTGTTCCTGTCGTGCATAAGATCGATGCCAAGATTATTGCCTCGGCGGGCGATTCTTCCACATCGGTGGGAACGGGCGGCATGATTACCAAGATCCGCGCGAGCCGCATCCTGATGACGGCGGGCATTCAGAGCGTGATTTGCTCAGGCGAGGAGCCCGATGCGCTCGTGCGCCTCGCCCGCGGCGAGAGCGTGGGCACGCTGTTCGATCCGCCGGCGGAGCGTCTGGACATCGCACCCCGCAAGCTGTGGATCGCACTGGGCGACAAGGCGCATGGCTCGGTGACGGTCGATGATGGTGCTGCGAAGGCGCTGGTTAGCCGTGGCTCTTCCTTGCTTGCGGTGGGTATTCGCGAGGTCGATGGCCAGTTTGCCGAGGGCGATGTGCTCGATGTGTGCGATCCGAGCGGTATGGTCGTCGCCCGCGGTATCGCCGAGGCCGATTCGGACGTGCTGGAGCTTGCTGCCGGCCGCCGCCAGGACCAGATCGCCAGCAACCGCCTGCTCGCTAACTTGGCCGAGAAGCCGGCGATACACAGGGATAACCTAATCGTCTTCGCTTAACCAATTGACGCTGCAAACGCCCCTAAGCGGCAATCTGACGTTCAATCGTCGGGCATGACCAAAAGGTCAATGCCCTCCTCTTTCACGTCACCTTGCTCGCTTAGGGGCGTTTTCGCTTTCCGTTCTCTACCTGCGATGGCCGTAACGCCGGCATATCGTAAGTTGCGGTGAAATAGGGATGGTTTGGCGGCTTTAAAGCCTTTAACAGTCCTTATTTCACCGCAACTCGTTGAGGCGGCGGGGTCCCACTGCCGGCACTTGGGGACGTTCCTTTTAATATGAGCAGGACATTGTCAAGAGGCAAAATCGGGCCTGGCCCCAACGATATGGGGTCAGGCCCTCTCCCTATATCAGCCCGTCCGCGGCGACCTCGGCGTGTCTTACCGACGCTCGTCTTTGCAGTTTAATATCCGCCCGCGGCGATCTCTCGCTGGGCAATCCGTTGCTACGGCTGAGGCTTCTTCGTCGAACCGACAGTCTGTGCACGCGTGTGGCGC
>JAXKGH010000091.1:0-2475 GCA_036550475.1 Collinsella sp.
CGCCGGCAGGATCACGGCAAAGCACAGGTCGAGCCACATATCACCCGTCAGAGAGACATCGGTCGGAATGAAGAGCTCAAACAGCGAGACGTAGGCCGAAAGCGCAAACGAAGCGAAGACGCTCCACAGGATTGCCTTGCGCTCCAAAAAGATAAAGCCCAAAACAACGAGAACCGCGTTGATAATCCACATAAAGACGCCGACGGGCAGGGTCGGGAACAGCGTGGACAGAATGACCGACACGCCCGAGGTGCCGCCAAAAGCAAAGTGATTAGGGGTTTTAAACGCAACGATGGCAAAGGCCGTAAGAATCAGGCCCAGATTGAGCTCGGCAAAAAAGCGCGGGAAGCCCGGCTCCTGGCTGCGCTTTTGGCCGGCACGCTCGCCGCGCTCGATATCGGTGCGATCAACCACGCGCTCCATCGGCACCACGGGAGGACGATGCATCTCCTCGGCAGCACGTGATGCCGCCTCTGCCGCGGCGGCCTCAATCGCCCATGCCTTGCTTTCTGTTTCGTGCTCGTCAGCCATTACGGCAACCCCTCGTTAACAATTTGGAAACAATGCGCCCATTAGGGTAACGCGGAACGCGACGATTGCAACCCCTAGTTAGACGAGCGGTATGCCTATATCGGGAGCGTACAGAAACGGCCGGCCACGCTTTTGCTTGCGCGGTCGGCCGTTTAACGTTTTCGCAGATAAAACCTGCCAAAACAAACCTGTCCCTTTTTGGAAGGTTATTCGTGCTGGCTGGTGCGGTGCTCGTACTCCTCGGGGGTGATGACGTCCTCGATGCGCAGGTTGACACCCGCCACCTCAAGGGCGGTCATCGCGGCAAGGCGCTCGGTGACGCGCTCCTTGACGTCGTCGAAAATCGCGGGCGCATAGGCGCCGTACTCGATGATGACGGAAATGTTGACGACCACGCGATTGTCATCGGTGACCTCGACCGTCACGCCCTTGGTCAGATTCTCGGCACCAAACTGCTCCTGCACAAAGTGCATGAGGTTACCCTTCATGCCCAGAACGTGCGGAACCTCGCGGGTGGCCATGGCAACGATCTTCTCGATCACACCGTTGGAATAGGTCAGCGAGTCCTCGGACTCGTCCGCTTCCTCGTCATCCTCATCCACATCGGACTCGGCCTCGACGAGCGCCTCATCCTCGAGCGTTACGTCCTCGGCCTCGGCGACGACCGCCTCGTTCTCCTCAAGCTCGGTATCGGCTACATCGACCTTCGTATTAAAAGCCATGGTTCCTCCTTATGCCTGCCGCAGATGCGACAGTCGAATACATATTAGCGGCCGCTAAACAGACGGCCGAAGAAGTTGACGATCCCGTTCTCGCCGTCGCGAATTTGGCCGATCACAGCGCCGATCAACACGAAGAATGCAATGACGAGCGTGTCCCACAGGCCGAGCGTGAGCACCAACACGGCGAGGATAAAGCCAGCGACGGCACCGAGCGTGGTGTTGGGATGACGCACAGCATAGCTCCAGATGGCAGCGCCCGTACCCTTGATGAGACCCATAGCCTCGTCAAAATCCGCGGCTGCCGCGTCTTGTAACTCAGTTGCCTCTGTTTTGGAATCAACAGGTTCGCTCGCCGGCGTGGCGCTCTGGCCAATCGTCAGGCGCGGCGTACGAGCGGTCTTATCTTGATTGGTATCACTCACCGGAAACCTCCACGGTCTGGACGGTAGTCTTGGACGGCAAAAAACGGACGCGCGTGGTCGTACCCGGCGTGCCGAGCATGGTGTCGCAGGCTTCCTCGATGCGCTGCTGCATCGCGGTAGCCAGAGATGCCACGTCCTTATCGTCAAGCGCGATAGCCTCGACCTTAAATCGGACGTGCGAATCGTCGGGGCCTTGGACGCGGGCCTCGACATGCTCGACCATCACGCGGTCGTCGCGCTCGGCAGCAGCCCTAGCACACGAAGAAAGCGCCGCAAGGGTGACCTCGATATTGCGCTCCCCCGCCGGATGCACGCAGGACGGCTCGCGACGAGCAAACATCAGGCGGAAGAAGCTTACCAGCACGCCAATCGCCACAACTCCGCCGCATGCCGTCACGACAATGCGCGGCATGGGGTCGCGCATCAGCAGCATAAAGCGATACGTATACGGCCCCCAAAACTGGCAGACAAGCGTACCCAGCGCCACGATGGCGGCGGCAAGATACACGATCGCTAGGGCTCGTTTGAGTACGCGCACGTGGCGCTCCCTTCAAATCTCGGCTCTCGAAATGCAAAACGGTTCGCATCATTATAAAAGAGCCGGGTCCGGTGCTCTACGCACGCGGATCCGGCTCATCTATTCCACGAGGCTTGCATGCTCGTTTCATTATGCCCAGATATGCACGGCTTAACCCGTGCGGGCGCTACTCCTCCTCGAGGGCAGCGATGACCTCGTCGGTCATGTCCATGGTGCTGTAAACATCCTGGACGTCGTCGAGCTCCTCAAGACGGTCGATGAG
>JAXKGH010000092.1:0-8845 GCA_036550475.1 Collinsella sp.
CCTCTATAATTTCTGCAGCTGATACCATATTGTAGCGATACCCTCTACGTTTCCCCAAAATCGAAAGGCTTCCATGAATCCCAGGACTAAATCTCAGGACATTCGCGACTTGAGCCAAAACGATATTCGCGAGCTCGTGGCCGAGCTTGGCCAGCCCGCCTTCCGCGCGAAGCAGCTCATCGAATGGGTCTTTGAGAAGAACGTTTGTTCGTTTGACGATATGACCAACCTTCCCAAGGCTTTCCGCGAGCAGCTTAAAGAGGCTTTTGCCTTTGACACGCCGGCTGAACTCACCAAGCAGGTTTCCAAAGATGGCTCTCGCAAGTATCTGCTCGAGTACCACGACGGCGTTTCCGTCGAGACCGTCGGCATGCCCCGTCGTAACAAGCTTTCCGTCTGCGTTTCCACCCAGGCAGGCTGTGGCATGGGCTGTGCCTTTTGCGCTACCGGTCTCAACGGCCTCAAGCGCTCTCTGACCGCTCAAGAGATCGTCGACCAGGTACTTCATGTATCCAACGACTTTGGCGAGCGCGCCACGAGCGTTGTCTTCATGGGCCAGGGCGAGCCGTTTGCCAACTACGACGAGGTTCTCAAGGCGCTGCGAATCCTCAACGACCCCGATGGCATCGGTATCGGCGCTCGTCACCTCACCGTCTCTACCAGCGGCGTTATTCCCGGTATTCGCAAATTTGCCGACATCCCCGAGCAGTTCACGCTTGCCGTTTCCCTGCATTCCGCCATCCAGTCGACGCGCAATAAGCTCATGCCCGGTGTTAAGAAGTACACGCTGCTTCGCCTTCACGAAGCGCTTCAGCTCTACACCGAGAAGACCGGCCGCCGCCCGACCTATGAGTATGCCATGATCGAAGGCGTCAACGATACGAATCCCGAAATGCAGGCGCTCTGCGACTTCTGCGAGGGAACGCTGTGCCACGTTAACCTCATTCAGCTTAACGACATCGAGGGTAGCCCGCTCAAGCCGTCGCCGATTCATAAGGTTGAGGATCTTCAGCGTCGTCTTGAGTCCCGTGGCATCGAGACCACGATTCGTAACTCCCGTGCTAACGATATTGACGCCGCTTGCGGACAGCTGAAGCAGCGCTTCAAAGTTCAGAAGAACGCATAAGGGAGTCGCATCCCAAAACGTTTCATTTGAAACATCGAACGACCCCGGTTACAGAATATGCAACCGGGGTCGTTTCATTTATTGACCTTAATTTTGAATCAGCTGCTACCTGTCCCATTTTTACGGCCAAAATAAGGGGTCCTTGTCTCATGAATCAGACAAGGACCCCTCAAAATATGCTGAGTAATTGTTAGGTACCTAATAGCCTACATTTTCCCATTGGTTGCTGACCCAACCTTGATTAATCTTGGGATTCTTCGTTACCTGAGCAGTACGCATGGCAACATCTTCTGTCATAACATCCATTTTCTTTTTGGAAGTATCGACGATATCTTGCGCGCTACGAAGCAAACGACCTCGAAGTTCATCGTCTGTCGCGATCCTATAGCCAGCAAAGGCACCAGCCGCGACAGTCGTCACCAATGCAATCGCTGTTAAAATCTTATTCCTCATCTTGGCCTCCTTGATCAAACTGAATCATTTCGCCAAGAATACGAGAGAGCTCTTCCTCGTCTTTAAACTCAATCTCAATCTTATTCTTTCCACGCGAGCTCTTCACACGCACGTTGGTATTAAAAACCTGACGAAGCACGCGGGCAGCCTTTTTAAAAGACTGAGGCGTTGCAGGCCTCGGCGTCTTAGGTGTCTCTCCGGCAGAAAACAACGGAGCAAGATTTTCTGTCGCTCTTACGGAAAGGCCCTCTGTAACAACTTTCTCTGCAAGTCGAATACGCGCGTCCTCATAGGGAACTGCAAGAATCGCACGTGCATGACCAGCAGTAAGTTTGCCCTCAAAAATCATCTGCTGAACTACTTCAGGGAGATCGAGAAGACGCAGCGAGTTTGTAATTGCAGAGCGTGACTTGCTTACTGCCTTCGACAATGCCTCCTGGGTCATCCCGCTGGCATCAATGAGTTGACGATAGCCCTTAGCCTCTTCGACGGGATTCAGATCAGAACGCTGAAGGTTTTCGATAAGAGCAAGAGCCAGCATCTCTTCATCATTTACCTCTTTAATGATGACTGGCAATTCTTCAAGGCCAGCAAGCTTTGACGCCTGGTAACGACGCTCACCAGCGATGATCTCATAGCCGTTTCCATGCTTGCGAACCAAAAGCGGCTGCAAAACGCCATGTTCTTGGATTGACTCGCTCAACTCGCGAAGTTCAGTTTCGTTAAAGTGAATTCGCGGCTGATTAGGGTTGGGAACGATATCCTCAATAGGTAGTTTTGTTTCAGATGCGGCATTTGAAGCCGATGCAGCCGAACCGCCGGTCTCATACTCGGCCTCTGAGACCAAAGCATTGAGTCCACGTCCCAATCCGCCACGTTTCTTTACACTAGGCACGCTTGATCACCTCTTTTGCAAGGTTCATATATGCTTTTGCACCCTTATTTTGAGGTGCATAGGTAATTACCGGTTCTCCAAAAGACGGAGCTTCGGAGATTTTAACCGTACGGGGGATTAGCGTCTTAAACGCCTTATCACCAAAGTACGATTGAACCTCCTCAACAACCTGATTCGATAGTGAAGTACGCGAGTCATACATGGTCATAAGCACACCATAGGTGTCTAAGCCCTTGTTCAGCCGTGATTTGACCATCTTCATTGACTCAAGCAGCTTCGTAACGCCCTCGAGTGCGTAATATTCGCACTGGATCGGAATCAAAACGCTGTCTGCTGCGGTCAAAGCGTTGATAGTAAGCAGGCCGAGCGAAGGAGGACAGTCAATGAAAATAAAGTCAAACTCGTCCTGAATCGGCTCAAGCAAATCTTTGAGGCGGGTTTCACGAGCAATTGCGCTTACGAGCTCAATTTCCGCGCCTGCAAGTTGAATTGTAGCCGGAATAACGAATACCTTTTTACAATTTGTATCAAGAACAAGCGATTCTGCGGGCACATCATTCAACAATGCATCATAGATGCAGTGATCAAGGTCTTCTTTTTCAATTCCGAATCCACTGGTGCTGTTTCCCTGCGGATCAAAATCGACAATCAGTGTCTTACGACCCTGCTCACCCAGTGCTGCTGCAAGGTTTACAGCCGTCGTTGACTTACCGACGCCGCCTTTTTGATTGATGATTGCAATGATACGCGTGTCTTTTGCGCTCTTAGAACGCTTAACGTCGCGAAATCCCACGGTCCCTCCTGGTGTGTATTAAAGCTGTCAAACGGAGGATGTTTCACGTGAAACATTCCGAATCGATATCAACCGCCATGTTTCACGTGAAACACTGCAAGTTGTTAGTATCCATTATGTTTCACGTGAAACATCTAGGCAAGCGGATTCTTCTTTGCCACGCCATTTGCACGAGGCAATGAGACAGATGCTGGATGACTCTTCTTAAGAACAATGAACTCCCTGTGACCCAAGCCTTCAGGCAAATCAATTGCATCATTCAGAAGCAAAGTGAAGCCGCAAATCTTAGCTGCTGACATGCCGGAAGCAAGCTCCTCATCCGAAGGATTGCCCTTGGTTATAACAAATAGCCCTCCATCCTTCAGATACGGAGCCGCATACTCAACAAGAATCGGTAGAGGGGCCAGTGCGCGGGCGGTTACAACAGAGAACTGCTTCTTATGGCTTCGAGCATATTCTTCAAGACGATCATGAACCGCATGAGCATGTTTCAATCCAAGAGCATGGACAAAGGAATTAACCGCATCAACCTTCTTGCCAACAGAGTCAATATAAGTAGCTTTACGATGCGTGGTTATGGTTAATGGAATACCAGGGAAGCCCGCACCTGTTCCCATATCGAGCAAAGCTCCCTCAGGAGCCTTGTTGATATAGGGGAGCAAAACAAGTGAGTCGAGGATATGAAGTACTGCAGCATCTTCTACGTTAAGAATACGGGTGAGATTGGTTGTCTTATTTGTTTCTAGAACCAAATCCAAATGCTGAATACATTTCCTCAGCTCAACATCAGTTACGCTCAAGGAATACTCTTTGCAATAGGAAGTTAGACGACTCAACATCTCGTCAGCCTGCTGATCAGTAAGTACTAACAACGAAAGCTCCTTTCTGACAAAAATCAGTGTATCGAGAACTTTTGACAAAAAAAGGGGACGTGGAAACCACGTCCCCTTAGCATAAGCTCGAGTAGATTATCGAGCAACAATCACCACATGGCGATCAGGGTCAGAACCCTCAGAATGAGTATCGACTGCATCGTTGCCACGAAGTGCAATGTGAACCAGTCGGCGCTCGTAGGCATTCATGGGCGGAAGCGAAACACTCTTATGAGTGCGGATGGCACGCTCGGCAGCAGACTGAGCCATGGAGGCGACCTTATCCTGACGGCGACTCTTGTATCCCTCGACGTCCACTACAACCGGATACCTAAAGCCAAGCTTGCGGCTCACCAGCAAAGAGAACATAACCTGAAGAGCATCAAGAGTGCGACCATGACGGCCAATGAGAACAGCAAGGTCGGGAGCCGTTACATCCAAAATCAGCTCACCCTCGTCGCCCTCATACTCATCGATAGGAGAGTTGGCGGCATCGAAGTGCGAAAGGATGGAACGCAGGATGGAAATCGCAACATCGGCAATGGTGTCGAGCTCCTCATCGGTCAGCTCTTCACCAGCCTTGTAGCGCTGTGCAATCTCGGGATAATCGCCCGCGACCTGCGGGGCAACCTCCTCAAGCATATCCTCGATGATCTCTTCAGACATAACGTACTCCAAAAGTTAGGTACCTAAATAAGATTGATATCCCACTACTTCTTCTTGTGCGGGCGCGGCTTCTTCTCGCGACGAGTGACCTCAACCTGCAGCGGAGCGTTCTTAAGACGCTCCTCCTCATCGGCCTTCGCCTTGTCGATGACCTTCTGCGTAACAAAAATCTGCTGGATAACCTGCCAAGCAGACGAGACGTCGTAGTACAGCAGAACACCAACGGGAAGGCTCCAGCCCATCCAAAGCATCATGACCGTCATGACAACGGCCATCATACGCATGCTCTGAGCCTGCTGGCCGGTCTGGTTGCGCGACATATAGAGCTGCGGAATCAGGGTCAGGACGGCAAACAGGATCAGGCAAACCAGCGCAGGCAGTGCAACCATAAAGCCATCGGCAAAGGAAGCGCTCGGCGTGGTGGTCAGGTCGGGCAGGATGTTGAAGAACGAGAACGTGCCGTCGTTAAAGTACTGCGGCAGGTTGCGCAGCAATGTAAACAGGGCGAACAGGATAGGCATCTGAATCAGCAGCGGCAGACAGCCAGCCATGGGGTTGAACTTGTTCTCGCTGTAGAACTTCTGCATCTCCTCGGCCTGACGCTGAGGATCGTCGGCATAGCGCTCCTGGATCTCGAGCATCTTGGGCTGCAGCACCTGCATGCGAGCCGTCGACTTGGTCGACTTGAGCATGAGCGGCGTCAGCAGCAGACGGATGATGACCACCAGGATGATGATGGACAGGCCCCAGTCGACCGCAAAGGTCTGGATGAGCTTGAGCAGCTCGAAAAGGATGTTAACGATCCAATCCCACATGTAAGTTTTCCTCCGATAGCGAGTGCCCGCTAGGGCACAGGGTCATAACCGCCGACGTGCAGGGGATTGCAGCGAGCGATGCGCCTCACGGCAAGCCAGCAGCCTCTCAAAACACCGTGCTTCTCAATCGCCTGGATGGCGTATTGCGAGCACGTTGGGTAATAAATGCAGGCGTCAGGCAATAAGGGCGAAATAACCTGTTGATATATGCGAATAGGAGCGATGGCAACACGTCGCAAAACGTGATTGCTCATCGCTCCTCCCCGGCAACGCCGGCGCGTTTCATAAGCGAACGCAACGCCTTGTCCATCTCCTGCGGCGAGGAAACCCTCGTCTTGGGAGTTGCAAACAAGATGATGTCATAACCCGCAACGGGAAATCCGCAGCTGCGGGCGGCCTCGCGCATCACACGCTTAGATCGGTTGCGCACGACGGCACAACCGAGTCGCTTAGCACCAACGAAGGCGACCCTTCCGGAGTCGCCTTCGCCAACCGATTCACATATGGTCATTCGAATCAGAGGGTGATTGAAACGACGCCCCTGACTGAACACATGCTCGAAATCTTGCCGAGACTTAATAGTCTTCATGCGAGATGTGTGTATCGCTGCTAGACAGTGAGACGCTTGCGGCCCTTGGCACGACGACGGGCGAGCACGGCACGACCACCCTTAGTGGCCATACGGGCACGGAAGCCATGGGTCTTGGCACGCTTACGCTTATTAGGCTGATACGTACGCTTCATCTTAAGTTCCTCCTGCTGCATTTCGAGTGTCCGCGGGGACGCGGACGCAGATATAGACACGTGAGCTTGAAGATTGTAGGGAAATCAATGTTCAAATGTCAAGAAATCAAAGGTAAAAGGTTGCGCAGTTCACACGGTTCCCCCATAAGCACAACCGAAATTAGCGCCTCATGGCAACCTTTCACGATATTTCATCGAGTTTTCAACAGGTCATGTTGGCAATGTTGAGAACTTTTCGCCCGTTTTCCAAAGTCTTCAACAAGTTTTGAAAAGTTGTCGAAAGATGAGAAACGTTGCACGGTGAGCTACTATTTGTTCGAAACCTTTTGAAAGATTGCGAGCGGCATGTCTGACGACTTTTACACCATGGTCGATTCCGGAGACCCGGCACCCGACAACGAGCACATCACCGGCGTGCGCGAAGAGCGTGCGGAAGGCGAGCAGACGACCACGCAGGCGCCAAAAGCCATGTACGCCGCGCGCATCGCCGTCTATGACGACATGCTGTCGACACCGCGGGTGATCGTCATTGATCCGCAAGATGTCCGCACGTATTTGGAAGAGACGACCAACACCGTCTACCAGTGCATGAAAGAACAAGGTGGCCATATCTCGCTCATGGTCATCCGCGAGATTGTCGAAAACTTTATCCACGCACACTTTGCCGAGCCCATCATCTCGATTCTGGACGGCGGAGACACCATCCGCTTTGCTGACCAAGGACCCGGCATCGACGACAAGGAACGTGCTTTCGACTTTGGCGTTACCAGCGCAAACAGCAAGATGAAGCGCTATATCCGTGGAACCGGAGCAGGGTTTCCCATGGTGCAGGAGTATTTGGGAAACGCCGGCGGTGCCGTATCCATCGAGGACAACATGGGCAAAGGCACCGTGGTTACGGTAAGCCTGAACCCTAAACGCGTGCAGGAAATAGAGCGTGCCGGCGGACGCGGCGCTGCCGTGCGGCCCGAGACGGAGCAGCCCACATATCCCCTGGCGGGAGCTTTTGCGCAGCAGCCCATGGCAACGCAGCAGATGCAGCCCCCAGTGGGACAGATGCAGCAGCCCGGAATGCCTCCTACACAAGAACCCCAAGCGGCATCGATGTCGATGCCGCCAAGCATGCCAGAGGCCATGTCGCTGGCGGATCAGGATACAGCAGCAATGCAGCAGGCGACAGGGGCACCGGGTGGCCAGCAAATGGGCTATCAGCCGTACCAACAGGGATATCCATATCAGCAGATGCCGCCACTGGGGTATGGCCAGCAGTTCCCGCAGCAGTACCAGCAGGGATATCAGCAGCCGTACCAGCAGATGCCGCAGCAGCAGTACAGCCCTTGGGCCCAGCAGATGCCTCCGCAGCCTTACCAACAGTGGCCTCAAAGTTTTCAACAGCAAATGCCGCCGACGCAGAGTTCTCAACAACCAGCAGCTCAAATGATGTATCCTAATGCAGTAAATCAGTATGCACAGCCACAACCGGACGTGTTCGTAAGCGATCGCGGCAACGCCGCGCTGGGCTATCTGGCGCAAAATCAAGCGTGCGGCGCAACCGATCTGGCGAGGGCGTTTGGAAACTCGGCCCCCACTTGGTCACGCACGCTCAATGACTTGGCGCAGGCCGGCTTGGTCATCAAGCATGGCCAGAAATACCATCTGACCGAACTCGGCGCCGCTCGCGTGCGAGCTCAGAGCTAAAGAACGGGAGAGACAGTGGACGAGGAAGCAAGCATCATCCTGGGGGATGCCATCGCCTTTTGCCAGCGCGACGGCCAAGATGCACGCCTCATCAACATGCTGGGGCAATCGCGCGCCATAAGCCTGACCGAAGATACGCTCACGATCGAGGCCCCCTCGCGCTTTGCCATCGCGCAGCTCAAGAAGCATCAGCCAACTATTGAGGCCTATCTGGAAGAAATCGCCTTTGCACCGATTGCGCTCGACATCGTGGCACCGCAAGGCGCCGCGGCGGAATCCGCTGCCGCGACGGCGCCCGCCACGGCTCCCACCGCTTCCCCGGCGGTGCCGGCCTCCGCAGACGGGGTGCCGACAATCGAGCACCAGCACAGCGATGTTTCCCGTGAAACCATGGCACCGTTGCCGATCGCGGCGGCGACGTCAACGAACGCACCCGTCACACACATGCCCATCGCTCACGACGCGGCGGCGGGCGCGGATTCGGGCATTGCAATCAAGAACACGCTCTCGGCCGATGATTTTCGTCGCATGATGAACCAGATGAAGGGCGGAGCGCCGGCTAAATCCACGCAAGCTGCGGCGCCCGCTTCACCCATGCCAGCACCGACCGTGCCGGCCGAGCAGAATACGGATGGAGCCCCACTCGCCGCGAACTCAAAATTTACCTTTGAGAACTTTGTCTACGGCCCCGAGAACAGCCATGCCTATCGCTCGGCACTCAAGTTTGCCGCCCTCGCGGACGAGCGCGGCACGTGCACATCACTGTTCATCTACGGCAAATCG
>JAXKGH010000093.1:0-3698 GCA_036550475.1 Collinsella sp.
GCGCATGGTGTGGAATGCATCGGCAAAGGGCGTATAGGGATACTCGGCCAGGCACACGTCGCGAAAGATATCCATAAACGTGCGGCTCTGCAAAAACGAGAGCGGATGCACGCGACGGCGGTGGAAGATATCAAATAACACGTCCCAGTCCGGATTGGAGAGCGACACCAGACGGCGTAGCGCCTCGCGCTCACGGTCGTTAAAACTGGCTTCGTGCTGCTCGCCCGAAAGCCGCAGGGCATCGTCCAGGAACACCTCGTGCACCTCGACCACGTTGCCGGGCAGCTCGTAGACAAACTTACCGCGGTCGGCAGCATGCGCGCCGATCACCCACAGCACAAACTCATGCTCGGGCATGGCCTGGATATAGCCATGCATCCAGGTAGATACGCCGCCGTGCACATAGGGGTAGCAACCCTCGAGTACCAAGCAGATTCTCATTTATCGCCACCCTCCTTGCGCTCGATCGTCACGGTCTTATCATTTGCCTTGAGCAGATACAGATTGCCCGTAAGGTGCGTCAGTTCGCCACCCGTGACTGCACCCGGCTCGCCATTGTTGGCGCGGAACATGAGCCACGCCTCGTCGTGGAAATTGCCCAGGCTAAGCGTCCAGGCATCTGTACTTGTATCCACGCTCACCGTAACCGACGAAAAGCGCTGGATAGCACCGGAGCACTCCGACGCCGTCTGGTGCCGCAGATCGGGCGCAGACTTGGTAAGCCACTCCAGGTAGTCGGTCAGGCCGCCCTTGTAGACCTCCCAGCCCTCCGTAGCGCCGCGATCGGGATCGAGCAGGTCGTCCGGGTGCATAAAGTGCGTGCTCACATAGTGCATGTTGAGCTCGGACACGGCTGCCAGGCGCATAAAGGAATCGTCGACCATGCCGCCCGAGACAATGCGCGGCTGCTCCACAATGCCGTCGCTCGCCACGCCAAACTCCTGCACGTACGGCAGGTCGGTGCCGTCCTCAAAATACGTACTGGCGATGGTCATAATGCGCGGAACGTCGGTGCCGATAAGCTTGCGCGCACTGGCCGAAAGGATATTCGACGGCGGCACGTAGACCGAGCCGTGCGCGTTGGGCAGCACCTCGTCCTGGAAAGCGATAAGCTCGTTGAGCGATGCGACAAGCGTTTCCTTGTTCTTCCACGTCTTGTAGTCGTACAACGTGCCGTAATCGGTGTCCCAGAGTGCCAGAGGCTGATGGTTGTAGCCGTGAAAGCCCAGCTCTCCGCCCATCTGCAGCAGCATGCCGCCAAAGTAGCGGAACTGTGTGGTATCGGCTTGGCGCGCGGGCTCGGTCTGGTTGACCGCGTCCTCGTAGTTTTCGATCATCACGCCGGTATAGCGAATACCGTATTTTTGCGCGAGCTTTTGCAGATCGGGCCACCAGACCTTGGCATAAAAATCGGCGACGGAAAGCCCGTAGTCGCGCTTGATGTAGGTGCCATCGCCCGAGGGCACAGGGCTGGGAAAGTCGTCCAAATAGAACACGGCGCTGTTGATGACCGGATAGGCCGTGGCATCACCCAGCAAGCTTATGGCCGAAGCATAGAACCCACGCATGACCTTGTCGTAGATGCCAATGTTGCACACCACGGTGTGACCCCTGACGCAATCGTTAGACCAAATGAGCGGCGTGCCCGTGTCACCGGTCTTTGCCCATACGTGCGCCGTTTCGCGCAATGAAACCGAGAGCGAAGAATCGAAGGAATCCGAGAACTCGTAGCGCTCTCCTCCGCCCAACATAAAGTCCTCGCTCGGAACGATACTTTCGGCTGTCGCATAGTCATATCCGGCCGATTCGATCCCAAGCTTGGAAGCAACAGCCTGCAGGTAGTTCGAGTTATCTGGCGTCATGCCCAGCATGAGTGAGCCGCCCGCACTCACCCAACTCATCAGATCGGTCAGATGCGTACCCAGTCCGTCAAGCGAGGGCATAAGCACAATCACGCGATCAAACGACGTGAGCGATGGGATCGCGTCCGCACCGTCGGTGGCAATATCGACATCGCGATGGGCAATCTTCATGTCCAGCAAAATCTGGTCGAACTGGTCTTTAACGTCGTCGACGCTATCTTGGTCCGAGTCGGTAATGACCAGGCACGTGGGCTTTTGGCCAAAGATTGCAGAGGAGGCCGGCACCGCATCGTTGGCGGCAAGCATCCCCAGCTTATGCTGACCCGCACTGTACTGCACGCCGGCACGCTCCACCAGCAGCACGGCAGCCATGACAATAAAGACCGCCCACACCACGAGGAGTCCCATCCAACGAAAGCGCCCTGCACGGTCGCGGATATGTTGCGCCACGCTCATCTGGCCTCCTCCCCGTCGCGCCAAAACGCCAACTTTTCGCGGTTGTCGGCGCTCAAATACACATGTTGCTTGTCAATCGCATCGATCACACGGTGGACCTCGTCACCGTCGCGGCGCATCACGGCCAGGCGCAGGCAAAGCATCCAAACCTCCTGCTCCTCGGGCACGTCTATCACCAGCTGGTCGGTCACGGCCTGCGCCTCGTCGATCTGTCCGACATCGGCCAGCGCCGTCGCGTATCGAATGCGCAGCTCAAGGGTATCCTCGCGCTCGCAGCGACGCGCAAGCAGGCGCGCGTACTGTTGGCGCTGAATCTGAGCCACGCGCCCCTCAGCCAAGCCCGAGCACAAGTATTCACCAAGAAAATCGCAGTATTCGTTGAGGTTTTGAGCGCTCGGGTCCGTCTTAAAGGCACGCTCCAGCTGCTGCAGTTTAAGGTCGGACTCCTTGGAGATCTGCGCCACCGCCGTCGCGGCATAGTGCGCCACCTCAACGTCGTCGTTAAGCTTAGCCGCCTGCAGCTGCGCCAGGTACGCGTCGGGCTCCTCGGTGAGCATGGAGAGCATTAGGCGGCGCCGGTATGCCGGATCGTTGACGATGAGCGCCTCCTCGAGCGGCACTACGCCTGCATCGTCCTCACCACTCGGTACCGACATACTGCGATGGAGCTCGTCGTTGAAGCGCAGCGACTCCAGCGCAGACTCTTTCAGCCCCTCGCCAAACACCGCGCTGCGGACCGATAGCAGAACCACCAGCAACGGGCCCCACAGCGGTACCAGCACTATCACAGCCAGCATGTGCCCGCGCACCGGCAGCAGGCCCAGTTTCATGAGCGTCCACAGCATCAGGCAAACCAGCGCATGAATCAGCAACAAGACGGCAGCAACGACAAGCGAGATCAAGCGACACTCCCCTCGCCGTCACCGGTGTAAGAGATGTGCTGCAGCAGCGCCACGATGTCCTCGCCGTCGACGGGCTCCACCGCAATCTGCTTTGCGCTCAGGCGCTCGCGGATAATGGGCAGATCGCATGCCTTTGCCTGGCGCATAAGCAGGTAGAGCACGTCGCCGTCGACCAAGCCCGCCGCGTCGCTCTCGCGGATTGCCGACCCAATTGCGCCCACCAGCTCGCCGACAGGCTCCATGCCCGGTACCACGCGCAGGAGCAAAAAACTCCCCATCTTGCTATCTGCCAGCGCCTGCTCCGTCGCGAGCTCTTGGCCAAAGGCAGCCTGCTTGAGCACGCAAGTGCCGTCAACGCAGCGTTTATCCTGCGCCACCGCCTCATAGTCAAAGGCACGGCCCAGCGCGCTTTCGACCAACCCGCACAAGATGCGGAACAGGTTTTGATAATAGAGGGTCATTTGGTTTTCGGCCGCAC
>JAXKGH010000009.1:0-9971 GCA_036550475.1 Collinsella sp.
GACATGTGCAGAAACTCTGGTCGGAGCCAAAATACCTGTTGACTCGTACGGCGAGCGGGGTAATATGGACGGGTTACTTGCAGAGCCCCGTGAATCTCTGTAACAACACGTACTGTACATGGAGGAGTCTAAGTGATTTCGAAATCGACTCACTACGCCAAGCAGGGCGAGGTCCAGCGCAACTGGGTTCTCGTCGACGCCGATGGTGCTGTCCTGGGCCGTCTTGCCACCCAGATCGCAATGATCCTGCGCGGTAAGAACAAGCCCCAGTTCACGCCCAACAGCGACTGCGGCGACTTCGTTGTCGTCATCAACGCCGATAAGGTCCAGCTTACCGGTAACAAGGCCGACACGAAGACCTATTATCGCCACAGCGGCTACAACGGCGGCCTCAAGGCTGAGAGCTTCCGCCAGGCTATGGAGAAGCACCCGGAGAAGGTCATCGAGCGCGCCGTTCGCGGTATGCTGCCCAAGACCACCCTCGGCCGTGCCCAGATGACCAAGCTTAAGGTCTACGCTGGTGCCGAGCATCCGCATGCTGCCCAGAACCCCACGAAGATTGAGCTGGAGGCTTAAAGATGGCTGAGAACACCGTTGTCTACCAGGGTACCGGCCGTCGTAAGAACGCCGTCGCCCGCGTCCGTCTCGTCCCCGGCACCGGCAAGGTGACCATCAACAAGCGTGACGCCGAGCAGTATTTCGGCCGTCATCAGCTCGTTGAGAACGCCCTTGCTCCCTTCAAGGTGACCGACACCGCCGGTCAGTTCGACGTTATCGCTCTGTGCGATGGCGGCGGCATCTCCGGTCAGTCCGGCGCTCTGCGCCTGGGCATCGCTCGCGCTCTTCTGAACGCTGGCGACTACCGTGCTGACCTCAAGAAGGCCGGTTTCCTTACGCGCGATGCTCGCGTGGTCGAGCGCAAGAAGTACGGCCTCAAGAAGGCCCGCCGCGCTCCCCAGTTCTCCAAGCGCTAAGGTTTTATCTCCTTTCGAGATACAATGTACAAGCGGGGCCTGCCGATTCCTCGGCGGGTCCCGCTTTTCTTTTTCGACTAGGGCGGGCGGTTGCATATCGCCTGCTAGGGAAGGAGCGATCCTATGCCCCAGAACATCTTCGGTACCGACGGCGTTCGTGGCGTCGCCAACGCCGATCTTTCGTGCGACCTCGCGTTTCGCCTGGGCCGCGCGGCGACCAAGTTTCTTGGTCCGGACATCTGCATCGGCCGTGACACGCGCCTTTCGGGCACTATGCTCGAGAGCGCTCTGACCGCCGGCATTATGGCCGAGGGCGGCCGCCCGCACTGCTGCGGCGTCATTCCTACGCCGGCCGTGGCGCTGCTCACCGTCCAAAACGAGCTCGATGGCGGCATCGTCATCTCCGCTTCGCATAATCCGCCGGAGTTCAACGGCATCAAGTTCTTTAGCCGCAAGGGCATGAAGCTTCCCGATGCTGTCGAGGAAGAGATCAGCGCCTGGGTCATGTCCGAGGAAGCCATGGCTGCCGACACGCTGCCGACCGGTGCCGGCGTGGGCCACATCATCAAGATGAAGGACGCTCGCAAGGCATACGTCGACCACGCCATCGATACGCTTGATGGCCTGAGGCTCGACGGCCTGGTCGTTGCCGTCGACTGCGGTCACGGTGCTTCCTGCCAGACTACGCCCGCCGCGCTGCAGCGCCTGGGTGCCACGGTCCATGCCATCAACACCGATTACTGCGGCACCGACATCAACGTTGAGTGCGGCTCCACCCATCTTGAGCCCCTGCGCGAGCTCGTGCTGCGCACCCATGCCGACATCGGCCTGGCCCACGACGGCGACGCCGACCGCGTGCTGTTCGTGGACAGCGAGGGCAATGAGATCGACGGTGACTACATCCTGGCTATCTGCGGTTCTGACCTCGCCGCTCGCGGCAAGCTCGCCAACTCCGAGATCGTTTCGACCGTCATGTGCAACCTGGGCTTCTCCATCGCTATGAAGGAGCAGGGCTTCGAGATGGTCCAGACCGCCGTGGGCGACCGCTACGTTCTGGAGCGCATGCTCGCGGACGGCGCCGTCATCGGCGGCGAACAGTCCGGTCACATCATCTTCCTGGAGCACAACACCACCGGTGACGGCCTGGTGACGGCTCTGCAGCTGCTGGCCGTGCTCAAGCGCACCGGTCGCACCCTCACCGATCTTGCCGGTATCATGAAGAAGTACCCGCAGGTACTCGTCAACGTGCATTCCGACAACAAGGCTGGTCTGGACGATTGCCAGCCTATCTGGGATGCCGTCGCTGCTGCCGAGAAGGAGCTTGACGGCCGCGGCCGCATTCTGGTGCGCCCGAGCGGTACCGAGCCGCTGGTCCGCGTGATGGCCGAGGCCGAGACGCACGAGCTGACCCAGCGCGTTGTCGACGACATCGTCGAGGTTGTCAAGCGCGAACTTCCCTAATGGTCAAAAACCGTTGCCAAGTGGTAAACTGTTAAGGTTATTTTGATTGATTGGTATGTCCGAGGGGGAGCATGTTCACTAAAGTCCTAAGGTCTTTTGGTATGCGTGGTCGAGTCCTTACGCTGGATGCTCCCATCTCGGGCGACGTCATTCCGCTCTCCGAGGTAAACGACCAGACGTTTGCCACCGGCCTTTTGGGCCAGGGCGTGGCGATTCAGCCCACCGGAACGCGTGTGATTGCACCGGCTGATGCCAAGGTCGAGGCCATTTTTCCCACGGGACACGCCGTTGCGCTTAACACGGTCGATGGCTTGGACGTGCTCATCCACGTTGGTTTGGACACTGTTCAGCTCGAGGGCAAGCACTTTACCGTACATGCGCAAGTGGGTGACATCGTCCATAAGGGCGATGTACTTATTGAGTTCGATCGCGAGGCAATTGCTGCCGAGGGCTACGATGTGACGGTTCCCATCTTGGTATGCAACTCCGTTGAGTTCTCGAGCATCAAAGGCTCCGTTGGTGTGCATGTCGAAGAGATGGACCAACTCATCGTTGCTCGCGAGCGCTAGCAAGTGCACGTGGCCATTAGCCTACAATTCAAACACGTTTACGGAGGGCGCCCTTGAAAGAGGACGCCCTCCGTGGCAAGATGGGATTTGTCCGAAGCTAAAAGGCTTCGGGTCACCGTGGACGGGCAGGGGCCTCGACGCGGCTAGACACGAGACACATACATTACGCGACCTCGCCCTGGTGGCCGCACACGTTGGTTGCGGCCGACGCGGGCCGCGGGCAAGTGCTTGTAAGGGAGCCTTGCCTCTCTTGTACGAGAAAGGACGCGTAATGAAGATCATTAAAGCTAAAGACTACGAGGATATGAGCCGCAAGGCCGCCAATATCATCTCGGCGCAGGTTATCCTCAAGCCCGACTGTGTGCTGGGCCTTGCCACCGGCTCCACCCCGATCGGTGCCTACAAGCAGCTCGCTGCTTGGTACAAGAAGGGCGACGTCGACTTTGCCGAGGTCAGCACCTATAACCTGGACGAGTATCGCGGCCTTTCGCACGACGATCCCCAGAGCTATCACTACTTCATGCGTGAGAACTTCTTCGATCACATCAACATCGACCTGAACAACACGCATGTGCCCGACGGTTCCAACCCCGACGCCGCCGCTGCCTGCTCTGAGTACGACAAGATCGTCGCCGCCGCCGGTTACCCGGATCTGCAGCTGCTCGGCATCGGCAACAACGGCCACATCGGCTTCAACGAGCCCGATGACCACTTCTCCAAGGGCACGCACTGCGTCGACCTCACCGAGAGCACCATTCAGGCCAACAGCCGCCTGTTCGACAGCATCGACGATGTTCCCCGTCAGGCCTACACCATGGGTACCCAGACCATCATGTATGCCCGCATGATCCTGGTCGTCGCCAATGGCGAGGCCAAGGCTCAGGCCGTGCATGACATGTGCTATGGTCCGGTTACGCCCGAGTGCCCGGCTTCGATCCTGCAGCTGCACACTAACTGCGTTGTCGTTGCCGACGAGGCCGCCCTTTCGCTCTGCGAGTAGCGCGAATCCTGCAGCTCGACATAGCCTTGCCTAAGGCCTCCGCTTTGCGGGGGCCTTTTTGCTATCCCTTTTTGCCCACTTGACCAAAAACTTGCCGCAAGCTTGACGAATGCCGGATGTCCAACAGCTTGATTCATTCTATACCAGATTCTATGCAAAAATGCCACTAGAAGGTCGTAGACGGTAGCGGGTGCTAGGCGAGTTGAATGACATGGCTGAACCTTGTTCATCTGCGTTACACTGCCGCTTAGATGGGACAAGCTGACAAGCTCATTTAACTGCTTAAAGACCGATTAGTCGGGGGATTAATAACAGTCGGCCCTCGCTGTACAAAAACTTGCCGCTTGCGTACCAAAAGACAACCTAAAACACAAGGTCGCTCTATTCATAGCGCGGCTTGTATGGTCTTGCGGCTACAGTGTCCATACGGTCGAGTTGAGGAGCGGGCATGGTAAACGATTTGAGCAGTATAGACGAGCTCGAGCTGATGCCGCTGGGCGGAGGCTATATGGTGCGACGCGAACGCTTGATGAATGAGCTTATCGCCAAGGGCCGAAAGGCCGGCATCGTGGTTCTTTATGCGCCCGACGGGTTTGGGAAGACCTCGGTGCTGCTGCAGTACACCCATGAGGTTAAATGCGACCCGACGCGAGGCCCCGTGCGGATTATCGAGGCCGATCGCGCCACTGGGCGCGAGGTGTTTATGCAGCTCGAGGTGGTTACCGAAGAACTCAAAGACAAACCGCACTCCCTTATCGCGATTGATAATGTGCCAAACCTCGATCAGCACGATACCGAAGACCTCATCGACAGGATTCGTGGGCTGCGCGCTATGGGGGTAGGGGTCTTTATCTCCTGCCGTCCTTCAAATCGTCAGCTGATTCATGGGCTGGGCGATTCGGTTAAGATCAATGCGCAGATGCTCAAGGTGCATGCCTATGAGTATTCGGCGTGGGCATCGGCGTTTTCGATCAGCACATCGCTTGACTTTTATCAGCTCACGCAGGGCGTGCCCGAGCTCGTCTCGGCATTGCAGACGGGTCTGTATGGCCAAGGTGACGTAGCCGGTCTGCTCGAAAACGAGATTGTCAACGTATATGGCGCGGCACTTGTCGATCTGGCTTCGCTCGACAATAATGCGCTGTTTTGCGTGGCATGTCTCATGGTTTTGATGGGCGAGGGCAATATCGCAGAACTCGAGGCTTGCGGGGTGAGGCTGTCGATGGTCGACCAGTCCTATTTTGTACGCGACTACCCGATCTTTGGCTTGGATCCCGCCGAGCGGAGTTTTACGTGTCTGGGCACGGAGGATAACGGACGCTTGCGCTTGCGTAAGTTGGTGGCCGAGGTTCGCCCCGAACTTGTTCCGAGGGCGGCCCGGATTTTGCTTAAGGCGGGCCGATGCGATGCGGCGATGGGCCTGGCGGACGCCTTTTTGGACCGTGAAGCGGTCCTTGAACTTGCTGGGCAGTATGGGGTCGATCTGGCTCTGACGGGGCACGGGGCCGATATCTGCCGAGCAGCGCTGGGCACGATCGATGCCGACGATCCGGCTCCAGAGCCAACGCCTGCCGAAGCGCTTGGCGTATATCTGGCAGCGGTCAGCGTGTCCAATACAAAGCTCGCTCGCTATATGGCATCGGTCATCGAGCGCGGGGGCGAACGGGCGGCCTGCGAAATAGACCCTGTTTCATGGAGGGTGGCCCAGACGCTGACGGCTGTTTGCTATGGAGACAACGGGCTTGGGCTTCCTACGAACCTGGCCGTGCCAGAAATCGAGACATCCTATACCGCACTCGATATGTTGTCTGCGCATATCGAGGTCAAGCGGTGCCTGACCGAGCGGGGAGATGACGGCGGCGTTCTACAGCAGCTCAAAACGAGCAAGGCCTACGACTGCGAGCTCGACCTCGCGGGGATTGTTATACGGGCCGATAGTATGCTGGTGGAGCTCTTTGACGGGTCGTTTGCGGGAACCGACGAGCGCGACGACGAGATGACGGTGGTGCGGGAGGCGCTCGACGTACGCGGGCTTAAGGCGATGGCTATCTGGGTGCGCATGGTGTTGGCGGCACGGCGGCTCCTTTCCGGCTTGCCGGTAACCGACGACGCGGCGTTCAACGAGCTCGATCGTTTTGCTGTGCGCATGCGCGACAACCAGATTCAGCTGTTTGGCCTGTTGCTAGAAGGCTGGCAGTCGCTGGCAGAGGGACGGCCGGTTAATGCAAAGTTCCGTGCGGTCCAAGTGCTCAAACTTGCCGAGGAGTCGATTGCGTACATGCGCGATAACGCATTGCTGCTGGAGCGCGCGGCGTATCTGCGAAATACATCGATGGTTTCGGTGCGCGAGGAAGCGGAGCTACTCGATATAAGCCAGACGCAGGTTGGTGGCGCAGAAGCCTGGATGGTGGCGCTGCATTTGGCCTGTGCGGGCCGAGACAGCGATCTTGCGGCCTGGATGTCCATGAATCGTGCGGGGATTCTAGAGCCATCGTATCGGCTCTTTGCGCGCCTTGCCATGCATTGTCTGGGCGAGCCGACGGCCAGGATACGCAAGAAGCTTCCCGTGCGCGAGCTGTCGCGGTACTCGCTGCGCGACGATTTGGAAGGGGAGGGCGAGCGCCTGTTCCAGGCCGGCGAGGTTGAAGCCGTTGATACCATCGACCATATCGAGATTCGCATGTTCGGTGCGTTTCGCGCCGAGCGCGACGGGTTTCCCATCACGGACAAAATGTGGCGCCGCAAGAAGGCGGCGACGCTTGCCGAGCGGCTTGCGCTGGGCATGGATGCGCTCGTCGATCGTGAGACGCTGGCCATGGAGCTGTGGCCCCATGCCGAGTTCAATAGCGCCCGCAACAACCTGTACTCGACGATATCGCGCTTGCGGTCGGCTTTGGGGCCGACGCCGGATGGCAAGTCATGCGTGCTCATCCAAAATGAATGCATTGGGCTCAACGGCGACTACGTCAAGACCGATGTACGGCTGTTTGACCAGATAAGCCGCGAGGTTTTGGGAAATCGCACGGGTGCGCGCGGGCCCCATCTGGTCGAGTTGTGCCTTAAGATTGAGCAGCTTTATGCCGGACCGTTGTATGTTCCCAATGGCTGTAATCCCACCTACTTTTTGCGCATGCGGCGCATTATGCAGTCAAAGTACATCGATTGCATGATTAAGGGAGCAAATGCCGCTCTAGAAGAAAACGATCTGCAGTCGGCGATTTGGCTGGCGGAGTCGGGGCTTCGGCAGGAAACGGCGCGTGAGGATATGGTGCGCTGCGCCATGCGCGTCTACAGTGCGGCGGGGCGACGGCGCGATATCGTCGAGCTGTACAGCGGGCATATGCACCATCTGAGGGAGCAGGTCAATGGCGTGCCCGAGCCCGAGACGCGGCACCTATACGAGCGCTTGGTGGAGGGGCGGCTCAATCGCGTGCTGGTCGAGCGATAAAAAACGGGCGCCCGAAGTACTTGGGCACCCGTAAGCTTGCTATGTGTTGGCTCGCCGATCACTGGCTCTTAGACGAGCTTGATCTTCTCGATGTCCTTGCGCGAGGACTCGCGATACAGCGAGAACTTGCGGCCGATAACCTGGACGACATCGGCGTGGCAACGCTCGGCGAGCTCCTCGGCGGCCTCGCGGGCGGAAAGGCTGGAGCCATCGAGCACGGAGCACTTAACGAGCTCGTGCTTCTCTAGGTAGGCGACCGTCTGCTCGACGGTGCCCTCGTTGACGTCGGACTTGCCGATGATGATGGCGGGGTTGAGGTGATGGGCCATGCTGCGAAGCTGCTTGACCTGTGCTCCTGTCAGTGCCATGGGTTCTCGCTTTCTATGTATGGGGCGCCCCGCGACGGGGCCTTAATCTACGTGAGCTGTCCCACGATAGCGCAGGAACGGCGCGGTGTGGAGCGCGTTTGCCCAGTTCAAAAAGAATGCGGATGCCGAGTGAGTGGGCGGTGCGGGCTGCGAACAGGCTATGAGCTGGGCGCAGAGACCGGCTCCCATGCAATAAACGCCCAACGAACCTTGCGGACATGATCGAGCATATAGCGCCCCTGCGGCACGCCCTTGGAGCCCGGCTCACCGGCATGGGGGTTCTCAATCATGTGTTGAGCGATATAGTCGCGCAGGCGGTCAACCTTATCTTCGTTACCGTGCTCGAGCATGCGGGAGAAGTCTGCCACGCCCGCCTCAAGGCTATCGAAAGTATCGCGACGAGGCGATTCAAAGTATGTAACCTGCGGCAACGCACCCATCTGAATGAGGATATTAAAAGCATACACAAAGCCATTACTGCAGGTAACCGAGGCACCGATGGCGTTCATCAAGTGCAGATCATAGCGCGGGCTGGAGTTGGCGACCATCGTGACAGCGCAACGCCGACGAGCCGTACGGTCAAGCTTGACAAGTGCGCCTTTTAGGTTGGTCGTGGTGACAGAGCGACTGGCAAAGGCAACATCCACCGCTTTCGCGACCGGTCCAACCAAATCCCAATCATCATCCCAAGCAAGCTCAAGCGGCGTTATGCGCCCCTCGAGCTCGTAGTACTCAATACCAGCATCAAGCGTGCCCAACAAAGCAGGGGAAAAGTCAGCAGCAATCACAGGATGCCCGTCTTGCGCAAGCGGAATAGCAATCGACCCAGCCCCACATCCCATATCAAGCACCGATTCACCAGGCTCAAGCGCCAACAGCTTTATAAAATCCCGAGCATAAGGGGCAGTCTCCAACGGCCGAAAATGCCGAGCCCTTTTATCCCACTCAAAAGAATCATCAGCCCGCCGCCGACCAGCCTGCATCTGCATCCACTCCTGATTCCAATCTGTGGAAAGCAGCTCAGAACGATTCTCCCCATCAACCACGGGCCAACCTCCTAACAACAAAAAAGCGACTCCTCCCAAAAGAAGAGCCGCAACCAGCATATATCAGAAAAAGAACCGTTCCAACGCCAAACCGCCGCACCAGCCAAGTGGTGCAGGAGCGAAGCAACTGCAACCGGGATAGAACCCAACTGAGGTCCCGTTGTGCGGGAGTCCCGGGGAGGGCAAATATATAAGGTCGATCGCGAGTTCCGCACGAGCCGGAGAGCACTTAATGTGCTCTCCGTGCGAGTCAGGACTGTCCGAGCAGGCGACCTTATATATTTGCCCTCCTCGGGACTCCTCGCCCGAACCCCTCAGCTAGTTCTTCAGCGAGTTCAGCGGCGCCGGGAAGCGTCCACCGCGGTGGGCAAGCACGGTGCCGGCGTTGGGGTTCACCGGCATGATGGGCGCACGGCCGAACAGGCCGCCGTACTCGACGCAGTCGCCCACGCCCTTGCCAATGGCGGGAATCACGCGGACGGCCGTGGTCTTGTTGTTGATGACGCCGATGGCCATCTCGTCGGCGATGATGCCGGCGATGGTCTCGACCGGGGTGTCGCCGGGGATGGCGATCATGTCCAGGCCGACGGAGCACACACAGGTCATGGCCTCGAGCTTCTCGAGCGAAAGCGCGCCGGCTTCGACGGCGGCGATCATGCCGGCGTCCTCGGACACGGGGATAAAGGCGCCGGAGAGACCGCCCACGCTGGAGCTGGCCATGACGCCGCCCTTCTTGACGGCATCGTTGAGCATGGCGAGCGCACAGGTCGTGCCCGGGCCACCGCAGGTGCCCACGCCGATAATCTCGAGGATGCGCGCGACGGAGTCGCCGATGGCGGGTGTGGGAGCCAGCGACAGGTCGACAATGCCTTTCTCGACACCCAGACGGCGGGCTGCCTCACGGCTCATGAGCTCGCCGGCACGGGTGATCTTAAAGGCGGTCTGCTTAATCTTCTCGGCGACCTCCATCATCGATGCGGAATCGGGCAGCGTCTCCAGGGCTGCGGCCATAACGCCGGGGCCCGAGACGCCTACGTTGATGACGGCGTCGGCCTCGCCACCGCCGTGGACGGCGCCCGCCATAAACGGGGAGTCCTCGACCATA
>JAXKGH010000094.1:0-15565 GCA_036550475.1 Collinsella sp.
AAACTCATGCCGCGCCTACCTTTCCGTGCAGCTAATGCAGGGGTCGATGGTCAGGATAATCATGGGCACGTTGGCAAGGAGCACGCCCTGCAGCGCATGTGTCAGACCCGCCAGGTTCTGCGACGTCGGCGTGCGCACGCGGAAGCGGTCCAGGTTCTTGGTGCCGTTACCGCGCACATAGTAATACGCCTCGCCGCGCGGCTGCTCAATCACAACCTCGCCGCGTGCGCCGTCGGCCGGCGTGAGCTTGGTGCGCCCGCCGATCCCGTCGTGCGGAATCTTGCCCACAAGCTCCTTAATGATGTCCATGGCCTGCGTGACCTCGGCACAGCGTACCTGACAGCGGGCATAGCAATCGCCATCGGTAGCAACGATGGGCTCAAACGCAGCCAGATCCGCATAGGCACCGTCGTCAAACATGCGCACGTCGTAATCCACGCCCGATGCGCGCCCAAACGGACCGACCATCGAAAGCTCCAGCGCATCTTTCTTGCTGATCACACCCACGCCATGCAAGCGCTCGCCGCAGCTGTCATCGTCCAAAAACGTATGCACCAGGGCCTCGTAGTCGGGACGCATGGCATCGAGCGTCTGGACAATTCCGGCCAGCTCGGAGTCCTCGATATCGTGCTTCAGGCCGCCGATCTCGTTAATCGACAGAATCACGCGACCGCCGCAAGTGCTCTCGAAGATCTTGAGAATCTGCTCGCGCAGGGTCCACGAACGATAGAACAACGCCTCGAAACCAAAGGCGTCGGCAAGCAGGCCCAGCCACAGCAGGTGCGAGTGAATGCGCGAAAGCTCGTGCAAAATGGTGCGGATATACTGCACGCGGCCGGGCACCTCGATGTCGAGCATGCGCTCGCAGGCGCTGGCATAGCCATAGCTGTGACCCACGGCGCAAATGCCGCAGATGCGCTCGGCGATGTAGCCAAACTGGTGCATATCACGCTTTTCGGTGAGCTTCTCGAGTCCGCGGTGCACAAAGCCGATCTGCGGAATTGCCTCGATGACGCGGTCGTCCTCGATCACCAGGTCCAGATGAAGCGGCTCGGGCAGCACCGGGTGCTGCGGGCCAAACGGAATAACGGAGCGATGTGCCATGGACCTTACGCCTCCTTTTTCTGCTTGTCGCGGGCGGCCTTAGCGGCAAGCGCCGCGCGGACCTTGGCCGCTTTCTCGGGATCCATGGCGGCGAGCTTTGCCTCCATCTCGGCAGCCTTGAGCGCGGCCTTCGCAGCGGCCTCATCGTGCTGAGCATCGGAGCCGGCAGCCGCAGCGGGCTGAGCAGCGGCGCCCGCGGCGTCGCCAGCGCCCGCAGTGCCCTCCCCCGCAGCGGCCGTGGCAGTAGCAGCCTTCTCGGCCGCGGCCTTGCGCGCCTTGGCCTCGGCAGCGGCACGGACCTTCATGGCTTTCTCGCGCGCGGCCTTCACCTCGGGCGTGATAACGCTCATGGGCTCGGCAGTCGAGACCTGGTAGAAAAAGCCCTTAAAGTCAATCTGCATATCGGTGATGACAAGACCAAACAGGTCGTGCGCCTCGTTCTCAAACGGGAATACCGCCGGATAGTACGAGCTGATGGACGGAATCTCCTGGTACTGGTCGATGCCCTCGACTACCAGGTTCTCAATCGCATAGCTGCCGTCCCGCGCAATATGCTCCTGAGCAGCACGAACGTTGATAAACGTATAGACCAGGCGATACGAGCCGTCGTCGACGTTGCGCTCGGCGTGCATTTGCACAAAGCGCGCGCCGACGCCCTTGAGCGCCTGGACATGCGACAGGAGCTCGTCGATCCCGACGGTAGTATAGATAGCCTTTTGCATTACTCGGCCTCCTTTGCAGAGGTGGGCTTCTCAGCAGGCGCGTCGCCAGCGGCGGGCTCCCCGGCAGGCACGTCACCGGCATCATCAGTCCCGGCCACCGCAGCCACAAACCCGTCCTCGCCCAGCTCAACGCCACCGTCCCAGGTTGCGGCGCCGCCCACGGTAAGCGGGTCGCCGCCGGCGCGCATCACGGCCTCCTTCTGGTCCAGGATGCCACACGCCTCCACGATGGCATCGATCACCGTCTCGGGGCGAATGGCGCACCCGGGCGCGTACACGTCCACGGGAATCGCGCGGTCCACGCCGCCGATCACGTTATAGGCATCGCGGAATACGCCGCCCGAACACGCGCAGATACCGCAGGCCACCACGCACTTGGGCTCGAGCATCTGGTTGTAGATCTGGCGCACGACGGGCAGGTTCTGGGCATTGACCGACCCCGTCACCAAAAAGATATCCGCATGCTTGGGGTTGCCGGTGTTGACCACGCCAAAGCGCTCCGCATCGAACAGCGGCGTGAGCGAGGCCAGCACCTCGATATCGCATCCGTTGCAGCTCGAGCCGTCGTAATGAATAACCCACGGCGAGCGCGACATTTTATGATCCATGGATGCCGCCTCCTAAATAAATACGTCGACGAGGATGGGCATAAGGTTGAGCAGGCCAAACACCAGCGCCACGCCCCAGCCGAGCTTAACGCAGCTGCGCCAGGTGCTACGGGCGAAGGTGTTGTCGATCAGGACCTCGACAAAATACGTCGCGGCCATCACGACCAGGGCTACAACCCAGCTCACGGGGTTGTCCCAGACAAAGAACATGCCCACCCACATCAAAAACAGCACGGTCTCGCACCAGTGCATAAGGGTCATCTTGGCCAGCGTGCCGCCGCTCATCTCGGTGGCGACGCCCTGGACGATCTCCTGATGCGCATGATGCGAGTACGAAAGGTCAAACGGCGACTTGCGCAGCTTGATGGTAAGCACCGCGAGCAACGCGAGGAAAATGGGCGCGCTGTGCACGATGATGGGGACCGACTGCCCCGTCACGGCGATGGAATCAAAGCTGTCGGTGGCAAGGTACAGGCCCACGCTCATCAGCAAAACGGCGGGCTCGTAACTCATAACCTGCAGTAACTCACGATCGGCGCCAACCTGGGCAAACGGGCTTTGCGTCGAGGCGGACGCCAGCACCACAAAGATCGCGGCGAGCGTCACCATAAAAGCGCACAGTAGCGTGTTGGAACCCGACACAAAGATGCCGCCGCCCACCACGGTAAAGATGAGCGCGCACGCCATATAGGTATCGTCCATGGTGTTTACGCTGGCGGGGGCCTTGCGCAGCAGCTTGGCAACGTCGTAGAAGGGCTGCAGCAGGCGCGGGCCCACGCGGCCCTGCATGCGGGCGGACAGCTTGCGGTCGATGCCGTCGATCAGGCCGCCCACAAGCGGCGCCAGTAAGGCAAATGCCACGGTGCCAATAAAAATGCCCACGACGCCCGAACCTTCAAAATACTTGCCGCGCAGCACCGAGGGCGCACTCATGGCAAGTCGCTCGGGCCCAATCCACGCGCAACACAGCAGCGCAAACAAGATAATGCTGCAGCACACGACGCTACCCGCGGGGCCAATACGCTTCTCGCCAAGGGCGTCCTCCGAGTACCAATTGCGCTTTTCGGCCTTCACCTCGTGTCCCATCGAGCCGCGGAAATGGCGATATTTGTCGGTCCCCACGCCCGAAAGGTACACGTTGACGTGCGGTTTGTTGCTCACGCGGAATGAAGTCAGCAGCACCACGGCGATAAACGCCACGATAACCACCATCAGGTACATGGCGTCCTTGCCGATAACGTACGGCACGCGGCCAAACACCATGGCCAAGTAAGGCGACACCAGGCCGCTCGAGATAACCGGGAACGCCACGCAGCACAGAATCAGTAGCGCGGCGATGGTGTTGAGCGCCATCCATTCGGTCTTATGGACATTGACCTCAACGTTTTGAGCCGTGGGATCGACGCCCGAAAGCTTGGCAAGCCACTTGCCCCAGAAGTAAAACGTCGCGGCCGAGCCAAAGGCAAGCACCATGATCATGAGCACGTTGCCGGTCTGCGCAAACGCCACCAGGGCGCCCCACTTGGACACGAGCATGCCAAACGGCGCCACAAACATGCCCATGATGCCCAGCATCATCAGGCGCGTCAGGTGCGGCATGCGGCTGAACATGCCGTCCATGTCCTCGATATTGCGGCTGCCGATATGATGCTCGGCCGTGCCCACGCACAGGAACAGCAGCGACTTTGCCACCGTGTGAAACAGAATCAGGAAGATGGCCGCCCATACGGCCTCGGGCGCGCCGACACCCAAGCAGGCACTAATGAGGCCCAAGTTGGAAATGGTGGAGTACGCGAGCACGCGCTTGGCGTTGCTCTGCGAGATGGCCATGAGGGCAGCGAGCAAAAACGTGATGGCACCCACACTCGTGACCATAAAGCCGGTCACGGGATAGATGGCATAGAGCGGGCTCAGCTTGACCATTAGGAACACGCCGGCTTTGACCATGGTGGACGAATGCAGCAGGGCGCTCGTGGGCGTGGGGGCAACCATGGCGCCGAGCAGCCAGGTGTGGAACGGCATCTGCGCAGCCTTGGTAAGGGCGGCGAGCGACAACAGGATGACCGGCATCACCAGCAGCGCGGATTGCGCGGTTCCGGCGCCGGAAAGCTCAATCATGCCCGAGATGGTCAGCGGCATGCCGTTGACGTGCAGGTACATGAGTCCGGCCAAAAACGCGATGCCGCCCAGCATGTTGAGGATGATCTGGATAAAAGCGTTTTTGATGGCCTCGGGCGTGCGCGTGTAGCCAATCATAAGAAACGAGCACACGGTGGTGATTTCCCAGCCGCAGAACAGCCACTCGAGGTTGTCGCTCGTCACGATGACGAACATGGCCGAAAGGAACAGGAACATAAGCGCCAGGAACTGCGGGCGACGGTCGGGCGCGGTCTGCCCGTGCAGTGCGGCCTCGTGCTCGTCATGGGCCTGGAAGTCCTTCATGTAGCCCAGGGCATACACGCAGATAAGGCTGCCGACGATGCCGACGGCGAGGACCATGATCACGCTCATGTAGTCCAGGTAGAGCGGCGTCGCCGTGACGGCTTCGGCCGCGGGCAGCGTCATGGTCGCAAAGGCAACCGAACCCACCAGCTGCACCACGCCGAGCACCGTGGTGAGCGCGTTCCTATATTTGTACGCGTTGTACAGGATGACGGCGCACAGGATGACATCGATGACGGAGCTGATGATCGAGAGCACATGCGAGGTGCCGGGGGCAACCTCAAAGCTCTGCGGACCCGTGCCAAAAAACATAACGGCGACTACAACTGTCACCGCCATAATCATGCCGGAACCTATGAGCCCCACCGCATCGCGGGCGCGGTCACCGCGCGCGAGCAGCATGCCCAGCGCCGGCACCAGCGGAAACAGGGTAAGGAAATACAGTAGCGTCATACCATCACTCCCCCATGCAAAAACGCTGCAATTGTTTAACGTTATAGCTCAATTGAGGAGTGGCGGCGGCAGGTTTTCGGTCAACTGGGGAGTTTTAGGCGTACGGGGTAAGGAGTCTGTCCGCATTGGAGTAGAGGGGTGACGCTCCCTTACCGCAGCGGCAGGCGCGCGGGCCACTGTGCGCGGTTTATTGGCCACGTTGGAAGATGTCCCGATAGGCTCGCGGCAGTCCGAAAAGTTGGCGCGGCAAAAAATGCGCCCCTGTGGGCGCACCATCCCGTTCGCTATTCCTCCTTTTTAACGCGCGGCTTGCGACCGCGCGGCTTATCGACCAGCGCGGACTCGCCGCTCTCGCGATACTGGCGGCACCAAGCCTTGACTGAAGACTCGCTGGGAATCCCATACTTGATCATGGTCTCGCGAACCGTCAGACCGTTTTCCAGACGGTCCTTAACCACGGCGAGCTTTACTTCGTACGAATAGGTGTGATGACGAGCGCCCGCGTTGAGCACGGCATCGGCACCGCCCACGTCATATGCGCGGGCCCACTGACGAGCCGTGGCCTGGGGAATGCCAAGCTTTGCGGCGAGGGCGCGGTGACCAACCCCCTCTTGGAGGATCTCGACGGCGCGCTGCCTAACCTCGGGCGCATGCGTGCGAGTCCTTGTTGCTTCCGACATACCTGCCACTTCTTAGCCTTAACCGTTAATCTGCCTTCTTACGTGCATGTTAGATAGTAGCATTTTGCTGTTTGCACGTAGCAGTTAATTGAAAATCGCAACGGTGGCATCTGGGCATTTGGCATCAATTTACGACATTTCTTTATCGATTATTTACGCTGGTAGCTAGCTCGCAGCCAATCGTCATTCGCCTGCCAACAAAATTGGCATCTCTTTATGTCCTTTGGTATAGAGGATATAATTATTAACCCCTCCCCTAATAATTTTGAGCGGTCTGCAAGGCAGTAGACGTCCTCACTCCTCATGATTAGCGCGCATTGCCATCCACTGGAGCAAAACAAGAAGGGCGGGACCTGCTGCGCTTGCAGACCCCGCCCCGGTTGACACCCGATGGGACGCAGTCGGGCGAGGTGGATCCGTGCTACCGCCCCGCCCCGCTGCGATGTTAACTACAGCTCGTTGGCCGCGTGATATGCCGTGCGAATGGCGCTCGCGATGTCGGCGGTGCGCTCGCCCGAGCAGTCGCCCACGCAGGTCACGGGCACCGTCACGCCGTCCAGGTCAAACACGTTGGCCCTGGAACCCACAGCCATCACCACGTAATCGCAAGCGATCTTCACCGGCTCCTCGGCGCCGTCCTCGGTGGTGCGAACGGCCTCCACGCCCTCGTCGGTAATGGCGGTCAGGCGGGTCTTCACGTGCTGCTCCACGTTATGCTCGGCAAAGTCGCTCATAATCAGCGGCAGGATGGTCTCGGACTCGCCCGCGGCAATCTTGTCGAGCATCTCGACAATCGCCACCTCGCAGCCGTGCTGCAGCAGGTACTCGGCAGTCTCGGTGCCCACCAGGCCGCCGCCAATGACGGCGACGCGGCCCGTGAGCTCCACCTTGCCGGCCAGCACGTCCCAGCTCGAGACGACCTTGTCCGAATCGGCACCCGGAACGGGGATGACCACGTCGTGCGCGCCCACGGCCACAATCGCGGCGTCGGCGGCATTGAGGTCCTCGGCAGTAGCTGCGTGGTTGAGCTCAACCTTCACGCCCAGGCCGGGCAGAATCTTCTCGTAGTACTCGACCGAGCGCATGATCTCGTCCTTGCGCGGAGGCGCGGCCGCCAGCACAATCTGGCCGCCCAGATGATCGCTCGCCTCGTAGACGGTCACGTCGTAGCCGCGCTTGGCCGCCACGCGCGCGGCCTCCAGGCCGGCGATACCGCCGCCCACCACGGCGATCTTCTTGTCGCCCTCGCCAGGCTTAATGGCGATGGTCGCCTCATCGCCGTTCTCGGCATTGAGCACGCACGAGATGTACTTGCGGTTTTGAATCGCGTCGACGCAGCCCTTGTTGCAGTTGAGGCACTCGCGGATGGGCTCGCCGGTCGCGGCCTTCAGCGCAATGTCGGGGTCGCACATGAGCGAGCGGCCGTAGGCGATGATGTCGGCCGAGCCGTCTTCCAGGATCTTCTCGCCGGCCTCGACCGAAACCACGCGGCCGACGGTTGCCACCGGCACAGAGACCAGGGCCTTGACGCGCTCGGCCACGGGCAGCGTCCAGTTGTAGGGCATGGCGCCCATGGGCGGAATGGTGTCGCCCATGTTGCCGGTGTGGTTTGCCTGCGCGACCTGGATCATGTCGATGCCGGCGCCCTCGAGCAGCTTGGCAAACTCGCAGGCCTCGTCGGGCTGCAGACCGCCCTTACCGCGCGGCGTGCCGTCGGGGTTCTCCATGATCACGGGGAGCTTGTACTCCACCATCAGCTGCGGCGCGGCCTCCTTAATGGCAGCGACGACCTCCAGCGCGTAGCGAACGCGGTTCTCGAACGAGCCGCCGTACTCGTCGGTGCGCTGGTTGAGGATGGCCGAGCACAGCGAACCTACCAGGCGGTCGCCGTGGACCTCGATGGCATCGATCCCGGCCTGCTGCGCGCGAGCGGCCGAGGCGGCGATAGCCTCCTTGATCTGGGTGAGCTGCTCCACACTCGCCTCGTTCACAAAGTGCTGCATGTCGTGGTGCAGCTTGGCGTAGGCCTGGTTGCGGATCTCGTTGGACTCGGCCATCTTGGCGGCAAAGGTCTCCTCGTCGCCGGCGGCCTTGGCCTCCTGCGCGGCCTTGGCGGCGGCCATGGATCCCATGACCATGCGGCCGACACCGGGCACGTCGTACTCGGGGTGGAACAGCTGCAGCGCGACCTTGGCGCCGTGCTTGTGGACGGCATCGGCCAGGGCCTTAAACGTGGGGATTTGGGCGTCGGTCGCCAGCTTGGGCGTGGGGCTTGCGGTCATGACGGGAGCAACGTCGCCGATGACGATGTAACTCACGCCGCCACGGGCCAAGCGCTCGTAAAAAGCCAGGCTGCGCTCGCCAATGGAGCCGTCACGCTCCTCGTAGCCGGTGGTCAGCGGCGGAAACATAATGCGATTTTTGAGCTCAAGGGGGCCAACCGTAATGGGCTGAAGCAGCTTGGATGCAGGTGCGGTCATGGACATTCCTCTCTTGTAGGCGCGACGGCGATGTTGCCGCGTAGTTGTCTAGAGGATATGGCATGGAGGCACAGCAGCACAACGGAAATCGGCGAATATCAGGTGGCGGCAGGTGGATGGGGCAGAGCGGGGCGGCCCGTCGGTTTATCTCAATCTGTAACAGTTACGCGGCAAAACCGGGTCTTACTGTTACAGATCGAGACATTCCTCTCGGCCCATCCTCAACAATCTAGATCTGTAACAGCTAGGCCCACTTTTGGCCCCTATCTGTTACAGATCGAGACAAACCAAACCCGCCTGCTAGAAAATCTAAATCTGTAACAGTTACTCGGCAAAATCCGTCCCTCGTGTTACAGATTTAGACAAACACGACCCAACCCACCGGTATATCTCGATCTGTAACACCAAGCCGCCCAAATCGGGTCTAGATGTTACAGATCGAGATTTTGTTTGAGAGGCCGAGAATTGGACCGAAAACACAGTCCCGGAATAACAAAAAAGCTCGCCGGCTAGGCCGACGAGCTGCAAGTTCTTGGTCGCGGGGGCAGGATTTGAACCTACGACCTCCGGGTTATGAGCCCGGCGAGCTACCAGACTGCTCCACCCCGCAATGTCTGGGCGCCTCATGTGCGCAAGAACGCATATTACGCGGGAGTTCGGTAAACGGCAAGGAAAAACTCGTGGAACATAATTCCTTCATATTTAAACCTCTCAGCCCCTATCACCGTAAACGAATCGCAGCCGAGTGCCGTCGGCGGCGCGTATACAATGGTGCGCGTCCTTTTATGCCAACACTGGGAGTAGACATGCTGCTCGCTATCGATATGGGAAACACGCAGACGGCCATGGGCCTGTTTGACGGAGACGAGCTGGTGCAGTCGTGGCGCATGCCCACCGACCGCTCCTATACCGCCGACGAGATCCATGTGCGCCTGATGGGTTTCTTTAAGATGTACGGCCTTTCGCTCGATGCGGTCGACGCGATCGCCTTTGCGGGCGTGGTGCCGCAGCTCTCGCGCGAGTGGCACGCCGTGGCCGACCGCATTGCCGCGGACGCCATCGTCATCGGGCCGCAGACGGCCGCCGTGACCAAGCTGCGGGCGGCGCGCCCCCAGGCCGTTGGTGCCGACCGCATCGCCAACGCCGTCGCTGCCGAAACTTTCTACGGCGCGCCGGCAATCGTGGTGGACTTTGGCACCGCGACCAATATCGACGTCATCGATGAGGACGGTTATTACATTGGCGGAGCGATCGCGCCGGGCATCCGCATCTCCATGGACGCGCTTGCCGCCCGTGCCGCCAAGCTCGCCAGCGTGCCGCTCGAGGCGCCCGAGCACGCCATCGGCCGCGATACCGAGGAGTGCATCAAGGTCGGCGCCGTAACGGGCGCCGCCGCCATGGCCGAAGGCTTGGTCGCGCGCATGAAGTGCGAGCTAGGCCGCGAGGACGCCACGGTTATCGCCACAGGCGGTCTCGCCAGCATCGTCGCCGATTCGACCGATGCCTTCGACGTGGTCGACGGACAGCTCACCATCAAGGGTATCTGCGAAATCTACCGCCGCATGCAGGAGCTGGGATAGAGCAGGGGCTTAAGTCGAGCACGGGCGCGAGCGGCGAACTAAGCAATGCATTGGTCCTATTCCTCAAAATCGAAAATTTTTCAGTTTTGAGGAATAGGGCTTTCTGCTAGGCCTCGTCGCACAGCCACCTCGCCAGGTCCACGATCTGCACCCCATTGCGGTCCGTGGCCTCGTGATGCGTGCGGGCGAGAATCATCTTGGGGTACGCGTCGCCAATGCTCAGCAGTGGTGAAATCTCGCGTTCAAATGTCTTATCCGAGCTGATGTCGTCGCTCACCTGAATGTAGAGCTTCTCGCTTCGCTTGATTGCTACAAAGTCTATTTCCTTTTTATAGAGCACGCCGACGTATACCTCGTATCCGCGGCGCAGCAGCTCGATTGCCACCATGTTCTCGTATACGCGTCCCCAATCCATATCACGTGTACCGAGCAGCGCGTATTTGAACGCGTGGTCTGCCAGGTAATACTTCTCGCCGCTCTTAAGGTATTTTTTGCCGCGGATGTCGTACCGGCGAACTTTATAGAAGGCAAACGCATCGCACAGGTGCCCCATGTACGTGCCGACCGTCTTGTTCGTTATCTTTAGCCCATCCGCGTTCAAAATATCCGTAATGTTACGTGCCGACGTTATGTTGGATACGTTGTCCATCATGTAATCGGCAATGCGCAGCAGCGCCGATTCGTTTCTCACGTTATGCCGCTGCACGATATCTCTCACGATGAGCGTTTTGAAGACATTGGAGAGATATTGATAACGCTGCTCCTGCAGTGGATAAGGGTAGGAGCCGGACATACCGCCGGTTTTCGCGTACTCATCGAAGTCGCGGTCGACCTCGCCCTCGTCGCCATAGAGTCGATACTCCTCAAACGAGAATGGGAAAACCTCGATCTCAAACGTACGCCCCGTAAAGAGCGTCGACAGATCGCTCGACAGCAAAAAGGCATTCGATCCGGTAATGAATATGTCGTACTGCTCGGATGCGTGGAGGCTGTTGATCGCACGCTCAAAACCGTCGCACATCTGAACTTCATCGATAAGCAGAAAGTTTTGTTTGCCGGACACTCGATGCTCTTTTACATAGGCGAGCAGCGCGTGATACTCGAGCAGATTCTCGAACTCATCGAGGTTGTAGTTGATATGGATGACATTCGAATTGGACAGATTTGCCTCCACGTAATCGCGGAGGGCCTCGAGCAATTTTGATTTACCGCTACGACGGATGCCCGTGATGACCTTGATGTCCGGCACGCCAATAAGGCTCGTCAACGTGTCCATATATGACGTTCTATTGATGAGTTTCATCGGGGCCTCCTCGCGGTCTTTTATCGCTATTCCTCAAAAACGAAAAATTTTCAGTTTTGAGGAATAGGCTCTATAGCGAATATACCTCGCGAAAGACCGAGCTACCTTAATTCTATTCCTCAAAAACGAAAATTTTTCAGTTTTGAGGAATAGGGCGCTGGCAACCCATTCCCCAGATAGGCGAAACCCTCCCCGGCACAGGCCGAAGAGGGCTTCATTGTCATCGTTATCTTTGAGCGCAGGTGCCCCGCGCTACAGACTGCGAATCCGCACGGCCTCGGGCGGAAACTCTTGCTCGCCGGCATCGGTCTTGATGGTGGCGCGACCCCAGATGTCCAGGCCTGCAAACACACCGACCGCAAGCGGCAGGCCGTTGGGCGACACCGCCGCAACTTGGCGGCCCAGCAGCGGCACCATGTCGAAGTACTCGCCCAGCACGGGAGCCAGCGGCCCTGCGGCGCCTTGCGGCGTGTTGGCAACAACCGCCCAAGCGTCCACGCGGGTCAGCACGGCGGCGGCCAGCGTCTCGACCAGCGCTTCGTCAGCCACGTCCACACCAAGCTCGCCCAGCGCCGAACGCTCAATATCCACCGTCACGGCACCGAACATGCCCGCAGCAGCGGCACCGCCGTTCACGGCAACACGCGCGAGCGACGTCTCAAACGCAGGCGCACCGCACACGATATCGCTCGGCCACTGGATACCCACCTTACCGGCAAGGCCCAACCCCGGCGTCGAAGCCGTGCCCACGAGCGCGTCCATCATGCCCATCGCAGCCACAAACGGCAGGCCGTGGAAGGCATGCATGTTCACGTCCGGGCGCACGATCAGCGAAAACGTCAGCGAAGCATCGCCCGCGCTCCAAGCGCACCAGCCCGCGGACGCACCCTCGCGGCCCGCGTCGCGCGCGGCGTCAAGCTCGGTACCGGCGGCAACAGCATTCATCTCGATCATCTACATACGCCCCAATTCGCCCACGATATGGCCCACGCGGTCCTCGGGCTCCTTGACCTCGACACCGTTGTAGCGGAAGAACCGCGCCGGGTCGTGCATCAGGTCCTCGAGCGGCACCAGCACAAAGTCGCGCTCGCCAATGAGCGGATGCGGCAGGCGCAGCTTTTTGCCGCCGTGGGTCTCGCCGTCCATCCACAGCAGGTCCAGGTCGATGGTGCGCGGGCCGTTGGCCTTGGCCTTTTTGGAGCGGTCGCGGCCCAGCTCAGCCTCGATCTTCATGAGCTCGTCGAGCAGCACCAACGGCGCCAGCTCGGTCTTAATCTCGATGACAGCGTTGGCAAACGCGTCCTGGCGCGTCTCGTAGGCCGGCTCGCTCTCGTAGATCTTGGAGGAGTTGGACACGCAGGTGAGTGGAATCTCGGCGATCATCTCGCGTGCAGCGCGGATGTTGTCGCAGCGATGCCCCAGGTTGGAGCCCACAGCCACAAACGCGCGGCGCGGCTGCGGCTTGGCAACCGCCCAGTAACCGTTCAGGAACTGCGCAAAACCCGCGGCGTCGTGCACGCGCACGATGTTGGCACCGGCCTGGATGGCGCCCAGGCACACGCCAAACGTAGCGGCATCGCGCTCGGCGGCCTCGGTCACGCCCGAGATAGCGCCCACAAAACGCTTGCGCGACACGGCGCACATGAGCGGATAGCCCAGTGACGCCATCTTGGCAGTCTCGCGCTGGATGACGATATCCTCGTTAGCCGACTTACCAAAGCCCGGGCCAGGATCGATGCAGATGCGGTCGCGCGACACGCCGGCATGGATGAGTGTGCGGGCCTGGTCGGACAGAAAGCCCATAACGCGGCGCATGATGGGCGCCGAATCGGGCAGGGTGAAGCGGCGGAGCTGCGAGGTGGGCACGTAGGCTTCCTCGCGGCGGGCGCTGCGGCGCATCATGGCTGCCAGGTGGTCATTGGACTCCGATGCGACCTCGGTGGCTGCGGGCGCGGCTTCGGGTGCGGGCGCGACGGTCTCGGCGGCAGCAGCCCGCTCGGCGGCGGGCGTCTCCTGCTCGCTTGCAGGCTCGGACGTGGGCTCCGGCTCGCCAAACGGCAGTGAGGGCTGTACCACACCGCCCGGAAGCTTGGCCTCAACCTTGGGCTCGCCCAGCAACTTGCCGCGACGGCGACGGGCCGGCTTCTCGGCCTCGCGCGCGGCCTCGGCAGCCGCTTCGCGTGCCTTCTCGGCAACAAACGCCGCAGCCGAGGTATCGAGCTGCACCGTTGCGTGCGTGCGTGCGGGCGCGGCGACCTCGCCGGCATGCATCACGATGACGCCGCAGGTGCTCGTCTTAACAAACTCGACCATCTTGGGATCGGTGAAGCCGGTCACGTCGTTGACGATCGAGGCGCCGCAGCGCACGGCCGCCTTGGCAACCGCCACATGACGTGTGTCGATCGAGACGATGGCGCCCTCCTTGGCCAGCGCGCGCACCACGGGCAGCACGCGGCGAGCCTCCTCGTCGGGGTTGACCGGGGTAAAACCAGGGCGTGTGGACTCGCCGCCCACGTCGATGATGTCGGCGCCGGCGTCGAGCATCGCCAGGCCGTACTCGATGGCGGCATCCGGGTCGAAGTGCTCCCCGCCATCGCTAAACGAATCGGGCGTCACGTTGAGGACGCCCATGATGCGCGGACGGTCAAAGCTGAGCTCATACTTTCCGCACCGCCATGTCTTGCTGTCGTTCGCCATGAACATCCTCCTAAAATGCCCACGCCGCCGAGCTTGGGGAGCTGGCGGCGGGGTCGCTTTGCACTCAGTCTTTCTATTGTATCCGCGCACACGGGCTAGAACGCAAACGCGGCAGCGATGTCGCAAGAAATCAGCAGGTCGGCATTTGCATCCTGATCGGTGGGAGCAAGGTTGCATATGGCCAGCGTATCGCCGGTAAAGTATCGCGTAAGGCCTGCCGCCGGATACACCACGAGCGAGGTCCCGCCCACAATGAGGGCATCGGCCGCGGCGATGGCGGCAACGGCACCGGTCAGCACATGTTCATCGAGCGGCTCTTCGTAGAGCACCACATCGGGCTTGATGCGGCCGCCGCACGCGGGGCACGCAGGCACGCCCGCGGCATCCTCGTGCTCGCGCGAGCAAATCCACTCGGCGCTATAGACCGTGCCGCACGACTGGCAAATGTTGCGATGGACCGATCCGTGCAGCTCGAACACGCGCTGTGATTCGGCCATCTGATGCAGGCCGTCGATATTTTGCGTCACCACGGCATCAAGCTTACCGGCGCGCTCCAGCTCGGCCAGCTTGGTGTGGCAGCGGTTGGGTTTAGCGTTAAGCGCGATCATCTTGGTGCGGTAAAAGTCGAAGAACTCCGCCGGATGCGCCTCGTAAAAGCTATGCGACAGCATGGTCTCGGGCGGATAGGCAAACTGCTGGTGATACAGGCCGCCCACGCTGCGGAAATCGGGGATGCCACTTGCCGTGGAAACACCAGCGCCGCCAAAGAAGACCACGCGCTTGTGGGTGTCAAACAGATCCGCCAGCGCGGCGGAGGCCTGCCTGGGGTCCGATATTGCCTGCGTCATATGAGTCCTCCGTCCTTGTTAGTCGGGCAGCGTTGAGCGACGTCCCAGCATGCGGCCTTTAAGTCAGCATGCGCGGATCCCACCCCGCCCCTGTTGCGCTAATCTTAAGCCTGCCAACCCCGTCGAAAGGACACCATGCCTCAGACTTACACTTTCGCCTCGTGGAACGTCAACGGCCTGCGCGCCGTGCTCAAAAAGGACCCGAGCTTTATCCAGATCGCGCAAGAACTCGACGTCGATATCCTGGCACTGCAAGAGACCAAGTTGCAAGAAGGCCAGGTCGATATTGACCTGCCCGGCTATCACCAAACCTGGAGCTACGCCGAGCGTAAAGGCTATTCGGGCACCGCGGTCTTTAGCCGCCAGGAGCCGCTGCGCGTACTGCGCGCCGATGCGCTGCTGCCCTACGCCGGCGGAGGCGAGGCGGCCGTGCTCGTCGCCCAAGTCGCAACCGAGGGCCGCGTCTGCGCGCTCGAGTTCGACAAATTCTGGTTTGTGGATGTCTACACGCCCAACGCACAAAATGAGCTCGCGCGCATCGACGTGCGTATGGCCTGGGACGATGCCTACCGCGGCTTTTTGAACGCGCTCGAGCGCGAGACCGGCAAACCCGTCGTAACCTGCGGCGACTTTAACGTGGCGCATGAG
>JAXKGH010000095.1:0-29195 GCA_036550475.1 Collinsella sp.
GAGGACCTCGTTTTGAGCGAGCATGAGCGGCGCGCCGTTGACGATCTGCGGCGCTCGTCCTCGATAGATATAGCTGATTTCGACATAATCGTGGACATGTTCCGGCACGGGATTGAAGCGCGAGTTGCGAACAATCGATAGCCCCTCGGGCATGCCTTCTTGTCGTAGGGCGAGCGCTGGGTTGCCAATTTTACGAATGTATCGGCCATCAATATCTGCCTGATTACCTTGAACAAGTACATCGCTCCAGTCGTAATGGGCGCCCGCGCGATAGGCTCGCTCACTGTTGGTCAGCTCGAGTAGCAGGTTATCCAGACGCGTGAGCTCCATAGTGCTCCCATCGTTGATTCGGTCATATTCTGCCGTGGTTTTGATATTAGCAGGGCGGCGCGCTCGGCTTACTCTGACTTCAATGGATTTGAAAGGCCGGTTTTGGAGGAGCGTATATGGCGGCGTATTTTGAGCAGGTGCTTGGCGGCACCTACGACAACCACGTGCTTCCGTTCTTGTGGCTCAAGGGCGAGGCGCGCGAGACGATTACCGAGTATCTGGAGCAGATCGCCGGGGCGGACATCCACGAGGTTTGCCTGGAATCGCGCACGCATCCCGATTTCTGTCGCGACGGCTGGTGGTCTGACCTGCGCTTTATCATCGGCGAGTGCAAGCGCCTGGGGTTAAAGATCTGGCTGCTCGACGACGCCCACTTCCCCACAGGCTATGCCAACGGCGCGCTTGCGGGCGATGGCGTCGACCCCGCGCTCAAGAAAACCGTGCTCAAGCATCGCACGATTACGGTTGTTGGTCCCCAACCGTCCACGACTATCAAGCTCGGTAATCTCATGGACCCCACCGAGCGCTTTGTGGGCGTGGCAGCTTTTGATGCCGCTGGTGCGCCGCTCGACCTTGCGCTCGCTGTTGAGCAAGGAGACGATGGAACGCCCGCCCGCTTGCGTTTTGACGCCCCCACCGGCGTCACTACGATCGTGCTGTACGCCACCAGCCAAAAGACCGGCTTTCGCGATGAGTACATCAACATGGTCGACGCCGCCTCGTGCCACGCGCTCATCGACGCCGTCTACGAGCCCACGTTTGAGCATCTGAGCGATGAGTTCGGCAAAACGATCTTGGGCTTCTTTACCGACGAGCCCGGCTTTATGAACGAGAAGGGCACCGCGCCCGACGATGCTTCTACCATCAGCTTTATCGGGCGAAGCGACTTGGCGCTGCCGTGGTCGGACGAGCTTGCCCGCCGCCTACACGATGCGCTTGGCGAGAATTGGCTTACCAAGTTGCACGGCCTTTGGACGCGCGAGGCAGACGGCGCCCAGGTTCGCCACGCCTATATGGACCTTGCTACGCAGCTCTACCGCAGCTGCTTTGACGAGCAGATTGGCGATTGGTGCCGCGCGCACGGCGTTATGCACATTGGCCACGTGATCGAGGACAAGAGTTGCCACACGCGCCTGGGCCAGGGCGCCGGACATTACTTCCGCGCGGTCGCGGGGCAGGACATGGCTGGCGTGGATGTGGTCATCAACCAGCTTGCCCCCGGAATTGACCGCGGGCGCTACAGCTACTTCCACGGCGCATGGAACATGGAGTTCTTTACGTACGCGCTCGCCAAGTTGGGATCTTCGGCAGCGCGCCTCGACCCCAAAAAGCAGGGGCGCTGCATGGCCGAGGTCTTTGGCGCTTTTGGCTGGCACGAGGGCCTGCGCGAGATGAAGTGGATCGCCGACCATATGCTCGTCCGCGGTATTAACTGGTTTACGCCGCACGCGTTTAGCATGGCGCCCTTCCCCGATTGGGACTGCCCGCCGCACTTTTACGCGCACGGCAACAACCCGCAATGGCCGCACTTTGGCCAGCTCATGCGCTATATGAATCGCACGGCGACGCTCCTTTCGGAAGGCGCTGCCGCTCGCCCCGTCGCCATTCTGTACCATGCCGACGCCGAATGGGCCGGCAACGCCATGCCCGTCGAGCGCGTGGCGGCCGAACTCACGCGCGCGCAGATCGACTTTGATTTTGTGCCGGCAGAGGCTTTTGAGAATGAGGAGCGTTACGAGGTTTCGATTGCCGATGGGACGTTTGCCGTTAATGGCTGTCGCTACCAGGCGTTTGTTATGCCCGGGGCTTCGTTTATTGGCGCTGTCACAGCACGTGCCGTCGGGCGCATGATGGCCGCGGGGGTTATGGCGCTTGCCGTCGACGAGGTGCCCGGCGCGCTTTACGACGCGGATGGCGCGGCCGAGCTGAGCGGTCTTGCCGCGACCCCGCTTGCCGATGTGGCGGCTGCGCTTGCACGCGCGGGGCTGCAGACTGTTGTGACCGATACGCCGCAGCCCTGGCTACGCGCGCTTCGCTACGAGCGTGCCGGCGAGACCTACGTCATGTTGGTCAACGAGCACCCACGTGAAAGCATTTGCTGCACGGTTTCGCTTCCGCAAGACAAGTGTCTTTGCGGAACGCGCCTCGACCTGCTGAACAGCACCAAGCCCGTTGCGTTTGACGGCGTGCTGGAGCTGGCGCCTTACGAGAGCTGCGTTGTTGTTCTGGAGGCAAGCGGCGCAATCGAGCCCGCGGACTGCACCGACACGAGCACACGTGCAACGCTCGCCCTCGACATCAGCCACTCCTGGACCGTTGCCCTCTCCCCTGCCGGCAGCGATGGAACCTTTGGCGAGCCGCAAAAGCTCGAGCAGCTGTGCGACCTCACGGCCGAGCAGTTCGCCGGCATCTGCGGCACGTTCCACTATCGCACGTCGTTCGAGCTGACCGACGACCTCGCCCACACCGCCATTGACCTGGGGGATGTCTACGAAGTCGCAACACTCACGCTCGACGGACAAACGCTCGGCACGCGCATCTGCCCGCCCTATCGCTTTGCGACAGGCGCGCTTGCCGCCGGCACGCACGAGCTCACCATCGATGTCATCAACACACTCGACCATGCGATTCCCGACATCTTCGCCCTCACCGAGCCCGTCGCGCCCAGCGGTGTCCTCGGCCCCGTTACCCTTCTCGGGCAAAACCTGCCAAAATAAACCCGTCCCTTTTTGGCAGGTTTGGCGAGTGCGGGAGTTCGAATGGATATCAAACGCAAGATTACCGAGGCACAGGGCCTAACCCCTACCGAGCAGCAGCTCGGCATCTCGGCCCTCGCCATGGGCGAAGACATCCGCGGACTCTCCATTAAGGAGTTTGCCGCCCGCGCCAATGTTTCGGTCGCAAGCGTGCACCGTTTTTGCAAAAAGCTCGGCCTCGAGGGCTTTAAGGATCTCAAGGTCGAGCTCATCCGCCTGGCGACCGAAGCAGGCAACCGCCGCGACGTGGACATCAACTTTCCCTTCGATGCCACGTCCACGCCCGCGCAGGTTATGGAGCGCATGGAAGGGCTCTACCAGACCACGCTGGCCGAGACGCAGGAGCTGCTCGACCCCGCGCAGCTCGACCACGCCGCCAAACTGATCGCGAAGGCACGGCAGGTCGATATCTACACCGGCTCGCACAACCTCTATCCAGCGGGGATGTTCCGCGACCGTCTGCTCTCGTCCGGCAAAAGCGCCACATGCTACAGCAGCACCGAGGCCCAGGTGCGCACGGCGCTCGCCTCGGATTCCGGCAATGTGGCGATCGTAATCTCCTACAGCGGCCTTGCGCCCAACCTCAAGGAAATCTTGCCGATCCTCAGCAGCCGACATGTTCCCGTCATTGTCATCGGCACACCTTATTGTGCGCGCCTGCACCCCGGCTTTGCCGCCTACCTCACGGTGAGCGACCACGAGAGCATGACGCACCGCATCACGCAGTTCGCCAGCCACATCGCCGTGCAATACGTGCTCGATTCGCTCTACAGCAGCTACTTCGCCAAAGACTACGCCCGCTGCGCCGAGTTTCTAGAACGCTCATTCCCCTACACCCGCCTCCCCGGCCTCAAATAACAATCCGGCCCCACCGCGCCTCCAATCGCCCTCCTAAGTTGCGGTGAAATAGCTCCTGTTTAGGCTCTAAACCAGCACTTTCAGGAACTATTCCACCGCAACTCGTTGGCGCAGGGGCATCGGGCGGACAGCGGGCTTTTACTTGCGAGGCGTCGGCAAAACAAAGAGTCCGTGCTGGTTACAGTAGAGGTACATTCTGCCGCGTCCGATGATATGAAAGCGCGGTTGCACCGATTGCTCAGGATAGAGCTTCTTTAAACAGATGCCATCCATAGTCGCATATGCCACAAAGCTAATGTAATGATCCTTGGTCATGGGATGGTCGAGCGTGACGTACCAATCGTCCTCGATGCGCTCGATGGAAAAGGCGTGGTCCGCGTCCGGCTCTTCGGCCTCCTGGGGAAACATCGTGGAGCCGCAGCAGCTAAAGCTGCCTTCTCCGAGCGCGTGCACAACGTTTCCGCAGATAGGGCAAACGTAAAAGACGCCTTTGAGCATATTGCCTGCACGGTTGGCGTTGGCCCGAATGTCACCAGCCAAAAGCTCAGCCACGCTTATGCCGAGTCTCTGGGCCAAAGGCTCAACGAGGGAAATGTCGGGAAGGCCGCGGCCGGACTCCCACTTGCTGACGGCTTTATCGGTCACGCCAAGGCTTTCCGCCAGGGCGCGCTGGGTGAGGCCGCGCTCTTCGCGCAGCTGCTTGATGGCATGCGCTGCCAAAAAAGTATGGGGGACATTGCTTTGCGGTGTCTGGTTCATGAGATGTCCGATCAGATTGGAAGAATGGAGCGAACCGGTTCAAGAGCCAGTATCCATTTGAAGACAGCCCTCGACAACCTACGCTGCGTAGACATGCACCGACCAAACGAGCGTGGATTTTCGGACACTCAAATCACGAGCGTGGATAATCTCCCACTTTGAGCCCCCACACAGGCCAAAACCGGGAGATTACCCACGCTCATTTTTGGTGCAAGGGTAGCTAATTTGGGACGGGGCTATTTTGACTACTTTACATGTGAAAGCAGTCAAAATAGCCCCGTCCCAAATTAGCTACCCAACGACCGCACCGATGTTTTGGCACCGACAGCGAAAACGCCCCTAAGCGAGCAAGGTGCCTTGAAAGAGGAGGGCATAGGCCTTCTGGCCATGCCCGACGATTGAAAGGCAGATTGCCGCTTAGGGGCGTTTGCAGCGTCGAGCAGTTACGGCGTTTGGTAAAACGCCGTAACTAACGTGCTCCGTACTGCTCGTAGTAGGCGTCGATGGCGGTCTTGAGCTCGTCGTCGATGACAACCTTGCCGTCGATCTCGTGGTTGTAGAGGGTCTCGACGACCTCAGCCATGGAGACGATGCTCGCGACGGGGAAACCGTACTTGGCCTCGATCTCCTTCTGCGCGGTGGTCACACCGCCCTTGCCGACCTCCATGCGGTTGAGGGACACGATCAGGCCCTTGATCTCGACATCGGCAGCAGCCTTGACCTTGGGATAGGTCTCGTCGATGGACTTGCCGCTGGTGGTAACGTCCTCGACCATGACCACACGGTCGCCGTCCTTGGGCTCATAACCCAGCAGGTTGCCCTTATCGGCACCGTGGTCCTTGGCCTCCTTGCGGTCGCAGCAGTACTTGACCTCCTTGCCGTACAGCTCGTGGTAGGCAATTGCGGTCACGACGGCCAGCGGAATACCCTTGTAGGCCGGTCCAAACAGCACATCAAAGTCGTCGCCAAAGTTATCGTGGATGGCCTGGGCGTAATACTCGCCCAGCTTCTTGAGCTGATAGCCCGTCACGTAAGCGCCGGCGTTCATAAAGAACGGGGACTGACGGCCGCTCTTGAGCGTAAAGCTGCCGAACTTAAGGACGTCGGACTCGACCATAAACTTGATGAACTCTTGCTTGTAAGCCTCCATGCGGGCTCCTCTCGTAATCGCGTACGTGCCTTCCAGTTTAGCGCAGGCGAAGCGTCGATGCGGGCGCGCTTTGGGGCCACGGCATTCTGTAAAGGCTTTGTCAGGGGGAATGGTTTTCCGAACAATGGGGTTGACATGTCAAACCCCCTCATCAAGAATACGGGCGGATTAAAAAGGGGTACGAGATACCCAAAGCGCGCTGCGCTCAGCCTTTAGGAGGTGTGCCATGGAAGGCAGTCCTAGTCGAAAAACCTGCATGTCGCCCTCGGCACGCCGCGAGGACTCCGCACACGCATAAACGCCACCGGCAGATCGCCAAAACCACCGCAAAGGCGCGCTGCACCCTTTGTGGGCTCAAGAGCTTGACGTGAGCGACATCTAGGTTTTTTGAAGCAAATACGACACGTACGCTAACTCCCCTCAACAAGGAGGACCCTATGCTGATGCTCAAAACCGTCACGGTACTCGAAGCCATCTCCAAGCGCCGCCGCACGGCGCGCCCTGCCGCTCATACCGGCCTGTCCAAGAACACCATATTCGCCGCCACCCATAGTGCCGAGGACGCCCTCGTACTGCTTGACGCCACGGCAAACGGCCTCACCGTCGAGCAGGCAACTGAGCGCCTGAACGCCGTCGGCCCCAACACCATCGAGGCAACGACCAAAACGCTCGCCCGCCGCATCGCCGACGCGTTCATCGATCCCTTCGCCGGCATCCTCGCCGCGCTCGCACTGGTCTCGCTCTACATCGACGTGCTCGCCGTGCCCGAACCGCAGCGCGACCCCTCCACGGTCATCGTCATCGGCACCATGCTGCTGGTATCGGGCGGCATGAAGTTTATCCAGGAAGCCCGCAGCGGCAATGCGGCCGAGGCCCTCAAGGACCTGGTCTCCAACACTTGCACCGCCCTGCGCGACGGCGAGCGCATCGAGATCCCCTTCGACGAGCTCGTCCCCGGCGATGTAATCCGTCTCTCTGCCGGCGATATGGTGCCGGCAGATGCCCGCATCATCACCGCGCGCGACCTGTTTGTGATCGAGTCCGCACTCACCGGCGAGAGCGAGGCCGTCGAGAAGACCACCGCCGTCACCGTCGTCGAGGGCGCCGACGGCTCCGCACTGCCACTCTCTGCCTGCAAGAACATCGTCTTTACCGGCACCTCCGTGCAAAACGGCGCCGCCATGGCGCTTGTCGTTGCCACCGGCTCGGACACCTACCTGGGCGGCATCGCCAAGATGCTCAACGGGCGCGGCGAAAAGAGCGCGTTTGACCGCGGCGTCTCGAGCGTCTCCATGCTGCTGGTGCGCCTGATGCTCGTTATGGCGCCGGCCGTCTTTGCCATCAACGCCGCCACCAAGGGCAACGTCATCGACGCGCTGCTGTTCGCCACGAGCGTGGCCGTGGGCATCACGCCGCAGATGCTTCCCGTCATCGTGACCACGAGCCTGTCGCAGGGCGCCAAGGACCTCGCCCGTCGCCAGGTTATCGTCAAGGAGCTGCCGGCGATTCAAAACCTCGGAGCGATGGACGTCCTGTGCTGCGACAAGACCGGCACCCTCACCGAAGACCGCATCGTGCTCGAGCGCTACCTCAACACCGATGGCAACGAGGACGCGCGCGTGCTGCGCCATGCGTTTTTGAACAGCTTCTTCCAGACCGGCCTCAAAAATCTTATCGACCTGGCCGTAATCGACCGTGCCGATGTGACGCCCTCGACCGTCGCACCCGATTCCATGCTGGGCCAGAGCCTGCGCGACCGCTACACCAAGGTCGACGAGGTTCCCTTCGATTTCTCGCGCCGTCGCCTGAGCGTAGTTGTCGCCGACGCCCAAGGCAAAACCCAGATGGTTACCAAGGGCGCTGCCGAGGAAATGCTCGAGATCTGCTCCTTTGTCGAGATCGATGGCATCGCTCAGCCGCTCACCGACGAGAAGCTCGCCCAGATTCGCAAGCAGATCGCCGGACTTAACGCCGAGGGCCTACGCGTAATTGCCGTGGCGCAGAAGACCAATCCGCACTGCGTGGGCGAGTTTGGCATCGCCGACGAGTGCGACATGGTGCTGATGGGCTTTTTGGCCTTCCTCGATCCACCCAAAGCAAGTGCCGCGGGCGCCGTCGCCACCCTCGAGGCCAAGGGCGTGGCGGTCAAGGTCCTAACCGGCGACAACGACCGCGTCGCCGCCACCGTCTGCGAGCAGATTGGTATCGATGCGAGCAACGTCTTGCTCGGCTCCGAGATCGATGCGCTCGATGACGCCGAACTTGCCAAGCGCGCCGAGAACACCTACCTCTTCGCCAAGCTCTCGCCGCTGCAGAAGGCGCGTCTGGTGCGCGTCATGCGCGAGCTGCTCGGCCACACCGTGGGCTTTATGGGCGACGGCATCAACGACGCCGCCGCCATGCGTGCGAGCGACTGCGGCATCTCGGTCGATTCGGCCGTCGACATCGCCAAGGAATCCACCGACATCATCTTGCTCCAGAAGGACCTGGGCGTGATCGAGCGCGGCATCATCGAAGGCCGTCGCACCTACGGCAACCTACTCAAGTACCTCAAGACCACGGTGAGCTCCAACTTTGGCAACGTGCTGTCCGTGACCGTCGCGAGCCTGTTCCTGCCGTTTTTGCCCATGAGCGCCCTGCAGCTAGTGCTGCTGTCGCTGGTCTACGAGATCGTGTGCATCGCGCTGCCGTGGGACACCGTCGACGACGCCTGGACTGCCCGCCCGCGCGCCTGGGACGCCGCGTCCATCAAGGGTTTTATGCTCGAACTGGGCCCTGTGAGCTCGCTGTTTGACATCGTGACCTTCGCCGCGCTCTTCTTTGCGGTGTGCCCCGCCGCCGTGGGCGCGAGCTGGTCCGAGCTTGCCGCCGCGGGCAATGTTGCCGGCATGGCGACCTTTGCGGCGATTTTCCAGAGTGGCTGGTTCGTCGAGTCCATGTGGTCGCAGACGCTCGTGATCCACATGCTGCGCTCCCCGCGCCTGCCAAGCCCGCGCGACCACGCCGCACCTGCGCTGTGCGCGCTCACCGTGCTGGGCCTGGCACTTGTCACCTGGCTGCCGGCAAGCCCCATCGCCGACGCACTGGGCCTCATGCCGCTGCCGCCGAGCTTCTTTGCGCTGCTCATCGGCATCGTCGCCGCCTACATTGCGCTGACCCAGCTGGCCAAGCGCCACTACATCGCCCGTCACGGTGAGCTGCTGTAACAGACAGCCCGAGTCCACCACGGCAGCCGTTTCCACAACCCGTCCCCTCAGCAGTTGCGGTGAAATAGTTCCTGTTTTAAGACCCCCAAGCCTTATTCAGGAACTATTCCACCGCAACTTATTGAACCACCACAAAGGTGCCTATCCCCTTCGTGGTGGTTTTGGAGCGTTACGAGGCGTTGGTCAGGCGGCTCCAGAGCTCGTCGATATCGATCTGGTCGCCGCCGCTCAGATACCCAGTTCGAATAAAAGCCTCATTGTAGATATAGATGTCATGAGCGCTATCGCCATCGTCTTCGGTGTCGTCGGCCATAATCACGTAGCGGTGGCCGTCAAGCGCCTTGACCAGCCAATACAGGGCATCATCGATCGTGCATTTCTCCTGCACCATCGCCGCATCGCCAATCGCGCCGACGAGCGCCCGCTCGCCCTTCGTATAGCCGCCCACCGAGAGCAGAATCGCGACGCTTTCGTCTCCGCCGCCCGGTTCAAGCTCCTCGTACTCGGACTCCGAAAGCGGTATCGCGCTGTTCGCAAGCTCGTCCACATCGTCCGAAACCTTGGAAAAGGTAAAAGCGAAAAATCCCGCGTCATCGACGGCGCCGTAGCCCACGTTCTCGCCTTGCCACTCATAATTTTGATGTTTGAGCAGGCGCACCAGATCGGCACCACCCAAGTTGATCGCGGCATAGACCGTCACGTTGGCATTGTCGTCCACGCAGGCGGCGTCTGCCGTGCTCGCTGCTTTGGCGCCGCCCGTTGTGCCCGAGCAGCCAGCCAGCGCGCAAGCCGCCGCGCCCGCGCCCGCCACAAAAGCCGCACGGCTCATCGTCATCTCGTTCATCATGTTCGTCCTTCGCTATGCTATTGGCCGCATCGCACTTAGCCGAGCGCGCGTCCGGTCTTCTCCTGCCAAAACTCGTTAATCGTAGGGGCACCGCCGCCCTGGGTAAACGTACCGGTCTTGATAGCCTCTTCGGTAATGAGGTCCAGGCGGTAGTCACCGTTTTCCATCGGGCTCACCATGGCAACGTGACGCGCCATGTTGGAACCGTAGACGCACGCAATCCACGAGCCCGAGGTAATCTGCGCGCGGTCCTCAACCGGAACGGAAAAGCCCGCGATAACATCCTCGCAGCTCGAATAGCCCGCAAGCTGCAGCGTAAACATCACGGTACTCCCGGTGCCGCCCTTGTCGAGCTTTCCGATTTCATCCTCGCCGAGCCATTCGGTTGCGCCATCCTTGCTGATATTGCAGACGCTGAGCACGCGACCTGCCTCGTTCTCGTACATCTCGAGCGCATCTTGCCAGGTATAACCCTGTTGCGACGCAAACTCCTGCAACTGCCAGCCCTTAAGCTCGAGCAACGCTGCGATGCTGATGTTGCGGTGCGCATCCCAGCAGTCATCCGACCACGTATCGAACGCGTCCGCCGAGCCGCTGTCTGTGTCCGCACCGCCGCCCGCATCACCGGAATCACCCGATGACGAGCCCGCATCCATCTTGTCCTTTACCGGGCGATCGTCGTTAAAACCCGTCGTGTCCTGCGCCTGCTGTCCACCGCACCCCGCAAGCGTCAGCAACGCCGTTCCCGCCGCCGCGACAAACGCCGTGCGCGAAATAACCGTCTCCCTCATCGTTGTTCCTTTCCCGTTTCTTATCACAGCGCCGAGCAACGCCTCGACACCGATCCTCCCGTAGCCCACTCACGCTATTGACGGGGCAGCTCCGTCCAGCCAAAACCGGGCTCAAAGCCATCGCGCGTGCCGATCACGTCGCCCGAGCCGTTCACCCAAGCTTGATCCGCCATCACCGAAACCTCGACATCGGTACCGTCGGGCCTGGTGTAATGGTTGACCCCGCGGATGGCATCGGAATACGACGCCGCGCCCGTTCCCACACCTGCGCTGGAGAAATTGGCCGCGCTGGCGGCCATATTCGCGGCGTGTTGACGATCGCTGCGCTCAAACCAAGCCTGCTGGTAGCTGTCGAACGCCGCCTGCTGCGAGGCATGCATCTGCTGCCAGGCCGCGAACTGCTGTTGCTGCTGGGCGATGTTCATCTGCGTGCGCTGACGCTGCTCGAGCACCATCTGCTGCTTTTGAGCGCACGCTTCGCGCGCAATCGACGGGTTGAGCCGCAGGGTCGATGCCATTGAGGCAAGCGCCGTGGAGGCCGCCTCGTCCAGACGGCCTTCCGGCGCAACCAGGCAGAAGCTGTCCCTGATACGCCACTGCAACAGGTCTGCCGCGCCCAGCTTGAACGGCGCCCCGTCTGGGCAATCGCCCTGATCCGGAGCCTGATCTTTCGCGGCGCGCTGACCCGCCGCCGCAGCCGTCTGGCGCTCGCGCAGGCGCTTGCCCAGAACGCCGCCGATCAGCCCGCTCGAAAGGCCCACGCCCAGCAGCGCCTCGGCCCCGGCGGCAACGCCTTTACCCACAGAACCCGCGACTCCACCGATCGAGACTACATAGCCCTCGACCTTTGCCGCCACTGCAAGCTCGGTAGGCGCCGGGACGCCCGCGAGCCGATATCGACGCATGCGGCACTCATAGACCACATCGCTCGGTTCCATCGAAAAGCCCTGAATCGCAAAGTCGTTTGCAGCCTCGCGCTTTACGCGAGCACGCTCATGTTCAATATCGCCTGCCGCGCTCGACGGATAGGGTTGCTCGGCCACAACCTCCGCCCGTGCGCCCAATTGCGTCGCGCAGGCTTGAGCCAGCTCGTCGCACGCCGCCTCCACATGCAGAAACGCCTTGCGCTCGGTTTGCGTGGGGATACGCTTGGCAACGGCGCCCGCGTCCACGTAGCAGAGCTCGGAGCGATACATGATGCGTTCGCCCGCCGGGCCTGCCGCCGTCACGCCAACTGAAATCGGGCAGTCGAAACTACTGCTGCGCTCAAGATGCGCCTCTTCGATACGCCAACCCCGCGGCAGCGCCACTTGCGCGAGCGCTTGGCCGCCAGAGGCATCGCATGCGGTGTGGAGCTCAAGGTCGCCGACGCGGGGAGCATCCGCTGCGGCCACGTCGCGGACCGGCGACGCGGCGTCGGCATCCTGCATCGGCACATCGACCGGCGCGTTCGCGCTCGGCTCACAACCTTCGCCCGCGCCATCATCGGCAGCCGCCCCATTTGCGTGTTCCGCGACACCCGGGTCATCCTCAACGCTCTCAAGCCGAACACCGCAGCCCGGGCAAAATCGCACCGGCACGCCGGCGACCCGCGGCAGCTGCATCCCGCACGCCGGGCAGAATCTCAAATCACTCATCCCGTACACCCCTCATTTCATTGGCTGTTCTTGATGGCGGCTAGCTGTCGCCACAGTTCATCGGCACCGTCAAGGCGATATGCCGTCTTGTCGAGCACGATATTCCCGCCCTCGAACTCCACCGATTGCTCCGAGCCGTCTTCATAGACAAAGACGAGCGTGCGACCGGCATCGCTCATCCGCTCATCCACCGCACCTCCCACGGTGCAATCGTCGAGCGCGGCAAAAGTCGATGCGACCAGCTCGGCATCGTCGGTCTCATAGATCGTCCGCGCCTCGCCGTCCTCGATAAGCTTGACTGCCACCGGATCGGCAGCACAATCGTTCAGCAACGCTTGCGCGGCGTTCTTTCCCTGGTCGGCACGGGCACCAAAGCCGTATGCCCGCACAAGCGTCACCGCCGCAGCAAGGACCACCGCGGCGATAAGCGCGCCCGCAATTTTATTAGACGAGCAACCACGAGACGCCATAGGCCCACCCCTTCCGTTCTGCTCCGCTCAACATCACATTCATATGCCTTTGAGCGCCAAAACGGCAGGTGACAAATGTCTCATATTCATATTTTTGCAGGTAAAACCACCACAAAGGTGCCTATCCCCTTCGTGGTGGTTTTGGCTAGTCTTGGGGTGTCCAGGACCAGAAGAAATTGATGAGGGCCACGCGCGAGGCGGCACCGGTCTTTTTGTTGATCGAGGCGATATGGCGGTAGAGCGTAGAACGCGAAAGGAAGAGCGCTGCCGCAACGTCCTGCACGCTGTCGTCCGATACGACCAGCGCCTCCAGTACATCGCGCTCGCGCTTGGTAAGTCCAAAGGCGGCTACAAAACCGTCGAGTCGATCGTCAAACGAAAGCTCCGGTGTCTCCAGGGACACCGTGTCGACCTGATCGGGCGCACGGCTCACGCCAAGATCGTCGGTGGCAAACGCCAGCCCCCTGTGACCCGCTTCGTCCTCAACGCCTTGTCCAAACTGCCCCAACAGCGAGATCGCAATGCCGACAAACAGCACGAGTACGACACCCACCGCCATCAGCACGTTTTGGTTCGAGATGATCGCCACCGCCGGAGCCGTCACAAGCATTGAGCAAATGTTGTTGATGACGCGGCCCATGCACGGCCACAGATACGACCAGCGGGCATACATCGAAATCGCGGCGAACTTCGCGGTGAAGAACACCACGAAAAAGCCCGTGCCCAGGTAAAAGATAATCGTGGCGGCGAGCGCATTGCCGCCGTTGCCATCGGTGATAAGCACAAAGAACGAGAGCGTGGACAGCATGGCGGCGCACGTCATGATGATATTCATATACGAGCGTCCGCGCAGGTCATACAGGGCGCCGGCAGCAAGCGCACTCACAACCAGCAGCAAGCGCGGCCAGTCACCCAGATCGATAGCGCCGGCGGCATGCGAGGTCGTAAGACCGGCATTGAGAGCCGCGAATACGCCGGTGAGGCAGGCGGTCGCCACCGTCAAGCGCACTACGGCACCCTGGAAGGCCGCCTTTGCCTCGGGATTATCGCGCCACTTGGCGCCATGCTCCGACGCATCGACCGATAGCTCGGCAATCTCGGCTTCGAACTCGGGCGCGGACTCATCGCGTAATTTAGCTCGGCGGGTACCGTGAAGCAGCCCAACCAGCGCAATCGCACAGGCAATAAGGACAAACTGTTGAGGAATGCCCGCAGGCATCACCATATGGTTGAGCACCTGTACCAAAATGCCCGCAGCATAAGAAACCGCCACGGCACGTGCCAGACAAGGCGTCTGCGCAAAACGCCGCGCCAGATTGGCATGAGCGGTCGATCCGCAGCAGCCCAGGGCGCAGCACGCCACCAGACCGCCCGCAATCACAACCTGAAACTGCGCCGCCATAATCAGCAGCAGCAATGCCGACACCAGCAGCACGCCCGTCATATCGCTCGTTGCATCGATTGTCTGGGGACGGCGATAGCACAGGAGAGGACGCACAAAATAGCCGATCACGCTCGCGCCGACGACGATGCTCTCGTAGATAACGACCTCGTTCGCCGGCACAAACTCGGCCACGCGCACGTCAAAGAGGTACTCGCCGGCCAAAAACGTGAAAAAGAAAAGCGCCAGGCACAGAATCTCCCGTATGCCCCGGCGCAAATATGCGGTTGTGTCTCCCAGGGCCCTCATGGTAACCCCCACCCGCTTAGATGTCCGGAAAACCATTTTAATGGAGAATGGGTCTTAGTATCCACGCAATGCCCGAACTGTTACGCATCCGGCGCAAATGCCCCAACAGCAGTTGCGGTGAAATAGTTCCTGTTTGACCGGCCCGGGCTGTCATTTAGGAACTATTCCACCGCAACATATAAAGGGGACTGGGTTGTTGATATCGGAAAAGGGAGGGAGGTGCCCGGGCCGAGGGAGCAACTCGGGATCGAAGCTCGAGCGTTAGTGCTCGGGCGTCAGGATCACCAGGGCGTCGTGCTCAAAGGAATGCTGAGCCACGCGCACGGTGCCGTCGCCATTGTCGCGAACGGGCAGCTTGGCGATACGCTTGGCCTCCATGTCGAGGGCCGTCGCCGACCAGCCGCGCGCACTATCGAGCTTAAACGTAAGTGCCGTGGTGCGCGGCAGATAGGTGACGACACGCTCGCCAATACGCGCCACACGGATGGACTCGCGCGCGTCATCGAGCAGCTCCTGTGCCGGGATAACGGCGAGAGCGTCGTCGCTAGCCGTGGCACCCAGGCCGGCAAGCACGTGCTCGATGGCGGCAAAATCCCACACGCCCGCAAACTGCAGACACTCCTGCCAGCGGAACGGCATGTCAAAGCCCTCGCCCAGCACCGAACCCTGGCTGCGCGATGTCTGCCAGTTCCAAACGCCGTGGGCGCCGTAGGTCACGCCCGCGCTGGCGCCGGCAAGGATCGAAGACCACACGCTCGCGCGACAGTCCTGCGCGGTAAAACGCCAGTACACGTTGCGCGACGCACCCATCTGCTCGTAGCAGGGCTCGGAGTTGACCATCGGCTTTTTGGGATAGCTGGCGATAAAGTCCTGCGGCAGGTGCCAGGCCTCGGGCTGGCCTTCGTAGTTGTGGCCGGGCTGGAACATATAGAAGTCCAGGCGGTCCAAATACTGCGCGGGAATCGTGCGGTTACCGCGATTGATGTGCATGGTACGCAGGGCCTCGGGCGCGCGCTTCGCAACCTCGTCGAGCGCATCCTCGTAATAGGCAATCGCCTCGTCACCGGCAAAGTCCGTGTCGCCCGTCACCACATAGACGGGATCGAACTCGCCCAGGTTCTCGACGACGCGGGCAACGTGGGCACGGACCTCCTCGCGCGGCATAACCTCGGCACCGCAACGCTCGGCGATCTTAGCGCCCCAGGTACCGGGCACGTAGTTGCACCACATGAGCACGAGCGCCGGACGAATGCCGTGCTCGACGGCAGCGCGGCACATGGCGGCGGCGCGATCCCAATACGCCTGGTTGGGTTGAGACCAATCAAAGCGCACGCCATCCTCGCTGGCATAGGGCCAAATGCCCAGATCGGGGCAGCAGCGATCCCACTGCGGCAGCGTGTTAATCTGCAGCACGTTCATGCCCTGCTCGGCGCGGCGGGTCAGATAGTAGTCCCAGTCGGCCTCGGGGATGTTGGTAAACGCACTCCAGCACGTATCGGCAAACCAAAAGAACGGCTTGCCCTCGCACAAAAAACCGTCCTGACGACCGTTGACGGTCAGTTTTCCCAAACTCATCTGCATGTCCTTTCGCTCGATAAAGGAATTGCGAACCGGCAGAAGCTTTCGCGGTAACCCCTGATGCGAAAGCCCCCGCCGTTTAACAAACCCCTGCGGGCGGACACCACTTGCCCACTCCAGTCTACCTTGCAAGAAGGGCCCCGCCGGGCTTGCGCCTGACGGGGCCCTGTCGTGTAGGTAAGGTCGTATGCGACCGAATGGCTTGGCCTTAGGCCTCCATCTCGGCGAGCTCCTCCTTGGAGAAGCCGGCGACGAAGACGACGGCAGCGGCGATGACAAAGGAGATTGCCATACCGACAATAGCCCAGACGGTGTTCATCTGGCCACCCTGCAGGTAGTTGGTGAAGACCAGGAAGTTGGAGGCACCGCCAGCGAGGTAATAGGTAACGCCCATGAGGCCGGAGAACACAGCGCCGATGGCACCGCCGATGAACATACCGAACATGGTGCAACGGAAGCGCATGAGGATACCGAAGAGTGCGGGCTCGGTGACGCCGCCGGCGATGGCGGAGATGACGTAGCCCAGGGCAAGACCCTTCTCGTCGGGATTCTTCATCTTGAGGAAGGCACCGAAGGCGCAGCCCCAGACAGCGGCCATAGCGCAGTTGGTGGAAACGAAGACGAAGGGATCGTAGCCGGCAGCGATGATCTGAACCTGAGCGAGCAGGATGACGGGCATGTGCATACCGCAGACCACGAAGAGCTGCCAGAAGGCGCCGAGGACGGCCATGACGAGCAGGATACCGATGCCACCCATGTCAGCGAGACCGAAGAGGGCGTTAGCGATGAGGCTGCCGATCTCGTTGCCGAGCGGGGCGAGGACGATGAAGGCGATGGGGATGGTAACGATCATGGTGCAGAACGGCGTGAAGACCGTGGAGAGCACGTCGGGCATGACCTTCTTAAAGAACTTCTCGACGAAGTAGAGGACAGGCACCGAAAGGATAATCGGCAGGACGGACTGCTGATAGTTGGCAGCGGCGATCTGAATGCCGTAGACGGAGATGATTCCGCCGCCATCCTGGGTCGCGACACTCACGACGGACGGGGCCATGAGGGCGCCGCCGAGGAGCATGCCCAGAACCGGGGAGGCGCCGAGCTTCTTAGCGGCGGCATAGCCCAGGTAGATGGGGATAAAGGTGAACGTGGCCTCGTACAGGGTGGTGTAGAGGAACGTGTAGGTCGGATCGGTGTCAGAGAGAACGCCGAGCATGGTGGGACCGAGGACCGCAGCGATGGTGCGGAACAGACCGCCGGCCATGAGCAGCGGGATCAGCTGGGTCATGGAGCCCGACAGATAGTCGAGGATGATGTTCGGCAGGTTCTTGAGCTCGAACTTCTCCTTGGGAGCATCGAGGTTCTCGTCGACCGCGGCACCCTGCTTGACGCCGGACATGGCGACGAACTCGGCGAGCACCTTGGGCACGTTCTGGCCGATGATGACCTGGAGCTGGCCGCCGGCGAACTGGCAACCCAGAACACCCTTGACCTTCTTGATCTTCTCCACGTCGGCCTTGTTGTTGTCCTTGAGCGTCAGACGCAGACGCGTCATGCAGTTGGTGGCGACGGAAACATTCTCCGCACCGCCCACGAGCTCGAGGACATCGGTGGCAATCTGCTTGTTATCTACTGCCATGGGACCCCTCCCCATATCATCGTGTGCCTACTCGTTTGGGCGTAGGCACGCCTTTGGCTCGGCGACTATAACCCCTTACGGCCACCGAACCCTTGGATACGCTGTCGTAAACAATGTGTTTACTGAACGTTTACTGGCTTTAGTTTACACGGAACGTCTAATTTATGGCAATTTTGCCGTCTGTAGTCCGGTGAACGGTAGGAAATCGGGGTGAACGTACTTGAACGGTAAGGGATTGTCTATTTGACGCTCTGCTGCTAAATGCCTATTTACGTGGTCTTTTAATTTGGTAAACACCTCTATTCTTTGTTGACCCATCAACAAAAGCCCTGCTAAATGGTGATAAACGAATGTTTAGTAATTTGTTGAGTGTTCATTTTGACCGTTTACCGAGTTCATCTGCCTGTTCTGTAGCTCTGCATTAAACTAAATATGTTTAAGTTGTATTGCCGCTGATGTTTACCACTCGCGGCGCAGAGGAGGCAGCTCATGGAACTCAAATCGTGCACCTACGCAACCGTCACCACGCTGGGAGACTTTGGCCCCTGGATCAGCAAAGTCGTGCTCGACCTGCCGTGCACCGTTCGCGCCAACGATATCGATGCGCGCACCTTCCATATATATGTAGAGCGCCATGAACGCACGGGCGAGATCCTGATGCGCAAAGAGCGCGGCGCCGACCACGCCGCACCTTCCGTAGGCTATGTCGACGTCCTCGCCGCCTATCCGTGCGATGAGTGCGGACGCAAGCTCGCCTTTGGCACCCATGTGGCGCTCGAGATCGCCGAGCAGCGCCTGACCAAGAAGATCGAGGGCAGCGTGATGGGCTCGCGCTTGCTCGACGACCAGCTGCGCATCACGCAGCTCGCGGCCCTTCCCGGCAATGACGGTGACGATCCAACCTGCGGCCTGGTCTTTGACACCTGCCGCGGCGACATCTGTCCCGCGCTCAAGGGCTGGAGCAATGCCACGCAAAAGACCGCCGTCAACGGCATCGCGCTCGAGTACGGCTTCTTTGAGCCCAGCTTTAAGGCCGAGGACTCCGCCTGCTTCAACCCCTTCGCGCCCGAAACGACAGTCGTGCCCCAGAAGGCCCCGCTCGTGGTGTACCTGCACGGCGCTGGCGAGGGCAAGGGCGCTACGCAAGGCGAGGGCGCCACGCGCGCTTATATCGGCAACCGCGTGACGGCCATCAGCCAGGCGCAGATCCAACGCTACTTTGGCGGCTTTGCCTGGGTTCTCGTGCCGCAGTCGCCCACGTTTTGGATGGACAACGGCACTGAGCAGCTCGGCCACTCCAACCAGAGCATCTACTCCCCCGTCATTAAGGCGCTCATCGACGAGTTTGTCGCCGAGCATGCCGACCGCATCGACACCGACCGTATCGTGGTCGCTGGCCTTTCCAACGGCGGCTTTATGACGCTGCGCCTGTGCGCCGACTACCCCGATTTCTTCGCCGCGGGCCTTCCCTGCTGCGCGCCGTGGTACAACGCCACGGACGAGGACGTCGCCGCCCTTGCCAAGACGCCGCTGTGGTTTACGCACTCCAAGGGCGACGAGCTCGTGGCCCCGCAGGAAACCGTGCTGCCGCTCACGGCTCGCCTGCGCGCTGCCGGCGCCAACGTGCACCTCACGTACTTTAGCCATGTCGAGGACTTGACCGGGCGCTACCGCGAGGCCGACGGCTCGCCCAAGAAGACGTTCAACCATGGCGTGTGGATCCACCAATTCAACGACCTGTGTTATCAAGACTTCGACGGGGGCAACGTACTCATCGACGGCGAGCCGGTGGGCTGCTGGGAGTGGTCGGCCAGGGTCAATAGGTAATCCACCCCTTCGCGGGCACCGGGGTTTACCTCTGCAAACGTCCTCGGGCATGCATGGTTCGGCGCTTTGCGCTTCGCGCTGCGCCGGACCATGCCCCCTGCGGAATGTTTGCAGAGGTAAACCCCGGTGCCCACTGTGTTTCCATTGCTGAGACCCTGGCCGGCCGCTTCCGGCGGGCCGCCGGGTTGACGGCGATGGGGACGTGGGTCCCGTCTTGCCTTGCGCGTAACTGGCTGAAATGATTTTGGTTGGAGCTTTCTTATGACTCGCGATTTAACTCGGGTGATTGTTACTACTGATATGGAAGTCGATGATATGAACTCGCTCGTTCATTTGGCTCTGTATCTCAACTTGCTCGATGTTCAGGCTGTGGTGTACACGGCTTCGCAGTATCATTTTCTTGGGGATGGCGTGCATTCGCTTGGCGAGGTGAATCCGCATTGGCGTACCAAGGGTCACCGTTCCTATGAGTGGGATGTGGTGCCTCATGAGCCTGATCCGCTTGCTGGGGAGCTTCGTGAGTATCGACCGTTTCCTGAGCATTGGATCGAGAGCCTCTGGAGCAATGAGTATGCCCAGGCCTGGCCTCAGCTGCAGGCTAATGCGGCCGCTGCCGGCGAGTCTCCGTTTCCCTCGCCTGCTCAGATGATTGAGCGTACGTTTGTGGGCAATGTTGCCTTTGAAGGCGATGTGCGTGAGGAGTCTGAGGGTTCGCGCGTGATTGCTCAGGCGATTTTGGATGATGACCCGCGCACGCTTTGGCTGCTCAGTTGGGGCGGTATGAATACGATCGTTCGCGCCCTGATGAGCATTGCCGAGCGCTATCGCGCCACACCCGAATGGCCTTCTGTGCAGCAGCGTGTCTATCAGAAGGTGCGCGTGATGGGCGTTGCCGATGGCGTGGGGCAGGACAATTCTTGGCTCGACCATGGGCATGAGCTCTTCCCCGATCTCATCTTTTGGTGTGTGCCCTATATGTATGGCGGCTATGTCGATGCCAAGATGGCTCAGCCCGATACACTGCCGCTGTTCCAGGCTCCCTGGCCCGAACAGAATCTCACGCAGGGCAACGGTCCCCTTATGGCGCGCTATATGCTCTATGGCGATGGCAAGGTGTACGAAAACGAGCCCGAGCGCTTTCAGTTTGGCAAGCATGCGCGCTTGGACTGGGGCCTGGAGGGCATGCCTGCGATGCAGTTTGAGCGCGGCGACTTTATGGCCGAAGGCGACTCAATGACCTATATCCCGCTGCTGCCGTTTGGCCTGCGCGGCATCGATAACCGCGACTTTGACACGTTGCTCGGCCGCATGTTCCTCGACGGGCATCCCGACTCGGACGCACCTGCCGGCTTTGCAGCCATAGGCACGCCCGTCGATGGCAATCCTAATCCCCATCTGCGCGCCTATCAGGAAGACTTCGCCGCTCGTGCGCAGTGGTGCGCCCATGGGCCCGCGGACTGCTCGCATCCGGCGTATGTTGCCGAGGTCACGGGCGACATGAGCGCCGCGGCCGGCGAGCGCGTTGCTCTTGCAGCGACCATCGTCGACCCCGATGGTAGGGGCTTCGACGCGCACTGGGATGTCGCCGTGGAGCCGTCGCGCTATGCAGGCGCTCAAGATCTGTCGCTGTGGCAGGAATGCGCGACGAACGCCACGTTCACCGTACCCACCGATGCACAACCCGGTGACCGCATCGTGCTCACCCTCGGCGTGCAGACGCGCGCCGAGCGTCCCTGCACCCGCTACGCCCAGGTCGCCGTGACCGTGGCATAACAAGGACGGCGCCCACATTCGGCATGGAGTGTCCCCAACTGCTACTCATTTAAGTACGTCCCCAATGACTACCCAGAAGTTGCGGTGGAATAGTTCCTGTTTGGCCTTCTATGGCCCACATTTAGGAACTATTTCACCGCAAGTTATTTGGGGATGAAAAATGGGCCATGTGTCCCAGTTGTGGAGACCTCTTGAGCCGTCTGGGTATCGTGAAAGATCGCGCGCTCCCCCATCATCAAAAGTGACACACGCTACCTGTTGATGGGAGGCAACCATGGGCTTCTTTGACAAGATGTTCGAGAAGAAAGAGTGCGCGATTTGCGGTACCGAGCTGGGACTTCTAGGTAAGACCAAGATCAACGAAGGCTACCTGTGCAAAGAATGCGTCGGCAAGCTCTCTCCCTTCTTTGGCGGTTATCGCTCTAGCACCGCGGACGACATTCGCGAGCAGCTCGCCTATCGCGAGGCTAACGCCGAGCGCCTGGCATCGTTCAACCCCACGCGCACGCTCTCGGCCGGGCGCACCAATATTATGCTCGACGAGGACGCGGGCCTGCTGATCATTACCTCGCAGACGCGCTGGCGCGACGCCAACCCCGACATCATCGAGTTCTCGCAGGTGCTCGGTTGCGATATGGATATCGACGAGCACCGCACCGAGATCTATCGCGAGACCAAGGACGGCGAGCGTGAGAGTTATGACCCGCCGCGCTACGACCTGGATTACGACTTCAATCTGACCATCCACGTCAACACGCCGTACTTTACCGAGATCGACCTGCGCGTGAACGACTCCACCATCGAGCAGCGCGGATCCATCGAGTACCGCGAGGCCAAACGTCAGGCAACCGAGGTTCGCGACGCGCTGGTGCAGCTGCGTCAGGAGACGCGCGATAGCGTCGTTGCCGCCAAGGCCCCCAAGACCGCGGTGACCTGCCCCTTCTGCGGCGCCACCACCATTCCCGATGCCAGTGGGCGCTGCGAATACTGCGGCGGCGCCATCGGCGCATAGCCCTCGGCACGGAAAGGACCGATCATGGCCTTCGAAAGCGTTAACTATCAGTGCCCTGCCTGTGGCGGCCCGCTGCATTTTGCCAGCGCCGAGCAAAAGCTTGTCTGCGACTACTGCGACTCGCGCTTTGAAGTCGAAGAGGTCGAGGCTCTCTATCGCGAGCGCCAGGACAAGGCAGATGCCAAAGCCGATGCGGCGGCCGCAGCATCCAAGCCCGCATCCGACGATGCGGTGCAGGAACTGGCCCAAAACGCCGGCTATATCTGCTCGTCGTGTGGCGCCGAGCTGATCTCGGACGGCACCGTCGCCGTCTCCACCTGCCCGTACTGTGGCAACCCCGCCGTGGCACCTGGTCAGCTCTCGGGCGACTTCTCCCCCGACCTGGTGATTCCGTTTAAGCTCGGGCGCGACGATGTCTTGGCCGCGCTCAAGGAGCACTACAAGGGCAAGATCCTGCTGCCCAAGAGCTTTGTCACCGGCAACCACATCGACGAAGTCCAAGGCGTCTACGTGCCGTTTTGGCTCTACGGCGCCCGCGTGGACGGCGAAGTGCACTTTGACGCAACCAACGAGACCGTGACCGAGGAATCCGACCGTACCGTCACGACCACCGACCACTACGATGCCTACCGCAAAGGCAATATCTCGTTTGAGCGCGTGCCCGTCGACGGATCGTCCAAGATGCCCGACGGCCACATGGACGCCATCGAACCGTTTGACTACGACGCGTTGCGCCCGTTCTCGGTCGCCTACATGCCCGGCTACATCGCCAACCGCTACGACGAGGACTGCGAGACTTGCAAGGCCCGTGCCGAGCGCCGCATGGAAGAGAGCACGATCTCGGCCCTACGCGAGACCGTCATTGACGAGTACGATGATGCCTCGGTCGAGAGCAAGCAGCTCGACTACACCTGGGAAGACAGCGACTACGCGCTGTTCCCCGTCTGGATGCTCTCAACCTCATGGAATGGCAAGAGCTATCTGTTTGCCATGAACGGCCAGACCGGCCGCATGGTCGGCGAGCTCCCCTGCTCCAAGCCCAAGCTCATTATCGCCTCGCTGCTGTTCTTTGTGATCGGATTTATCCTCTCCCAGATTCTCTTTATGGGCGAATACGCCTTCGATCCGGATTACCTCAGCTTTGATATCGAGGGCATCCTCATTAACATCGTGGCGCCGCTAATCATCGTGATCATCGGAGACGTGTTGCTGGTAGGCCAGCTCAAGACAGCCAACGAGGCAACCCACGCCGACGAGTACTGCGGTGAGCTCAACCTGGTCGAGAAGCACGACACCTTCAGCCACACCGAGACCACCGTTGTCATGAAGGACGACAAGGACGACTAAGTAACCCGATCAACACCACCCGGACTTTGACGAGAAAGGAAGATCACCATGGGACTCTTGAAAGCTGGATTGGGAGCTGCCGGCGGCGTCATGGCCGACCAGTGGAAGGAATTTATCTACTGCGAATCGATGCCCGCTGACGTCTTGGCCTGCAAGGGCGTTAAGCGCACCGGCGGCCGCAGCTCCAACACGCATGGCGAGGACAACGTCATCTCCAACGGCTCCGTCATCGCCGTCAACGACGGCCAGGGCATGCTCGTGGTGCAAAACGGCAAGATCATCGAAGTCGCGCTGGAGCCCGGCGAGTTCGTCTTCGATACCGGCAGCGAGCCGAGCGTCTTTAGCGGCAACCTGGGCGATTCCATCAAGGAGACCTTCGCCAATATCGGCAGCCGCTTCACCTTCGGCGGCGACGCGGGCAAGGACCAGCGCGTCTACTTCATTAACACCAAGGAGATTATCGGCAACAAGTACGGCACCGCCTCGCCCGTGCCCTTCCGCGTGGTCGACAACAATATTGGCCTGGACGTCGACATCTCCGTGCGCTGCAACGGCGAGTATTCGTACCGCATCACCAACCCGTTGCTGTTCTACACCAATGTGTGCGGCAACGTGACCGATAGCTACACGCGCGACAAGATCGATAGCCAGCTTAAGTCCGAGCTGCTCACCGCCCTGCAGCCCGCCTTTGCCAGGATCTCGGAGATGGGCATCCGCTACAGCGCCATCCCCGGTCACACCACCGAGCTCGCCCGCGCGCTCAACGAGGTTCTCTCCGCCGACTGGCGCGACCTGCGCGGCGTCGAGATCGTGAGCTTTGGCGTCAACTCCATCGCTGCCTCGCAAGAAGACGAGCAGATGATCAAGGACCTGCAGAAGGCCGCGGTCATGCGCGATCCCACCATGGCAGCCGCCAACATCGCCAGTGCCCAGAGCGACGCGATGCGCGCAGCGGCGGCCAACCCCAACGGCGCAATGGCCAGCTTTATGGGCATGGGCATGGCAGGCGGCATGGGTGGCATGAACGCCAGCCAGCTGTTCGCCGCCGGCCAGGCACAGCAGCAGGCCGCCCCGCAACCGGCACCTGCCCCCGCGCCCGCACCGGCACCTGCCGCCGCGCCCGCGGCCGGCACGTGGACCTGCAGCTGCGGCGCCACCAACACCGGCAAGTTCTGCCCCGAGTGCGGCAGCCCCGCACCCGCCCCGGCACCGGCCAAGTGGTTCTGCCCCAACTGCGGTAGCGAAAACGGCGGCAAGTTCTGCAGCAACTGCGGAACGCCCAGGCCCTAGCCCCTCTATCTGGTAATTGGCGGGGGATCCGCCACCCCCGCATTTGCTTCTATGGGTTTTCACACAAGAAGGAGGACACCATGAAGACAACGTTCAAAAAGTCCGTGCTCGCATTCCTGACATGCGTCCTGGCGCTCGCCTTTGCCCTGACGGGCTGCAGCGGCGGCGCCAAAGACCCCAAGGCCGACTTCGTCGGCAGCTGGGAACTCTCGGGTGGAACCGTGGATGGCGAAGAGCTGACCGATGAGTACATGAAGATGCTCGAGGATTGGGGTGTCCACTGCGTCCTGATTCTCGATGAGGACGGTACAGGCGCCCTCGACCTGTTCCTTGAGGTTGTCGACCTTAAATGGGAGGCAAAGGACGCCACCACCGTGACGATCACCGCCGAAGATGAGTCGCACGACATGAAGCTCAAGGACGGCAAACTCATCCTCGAAGAGGATGACGGCAATCTTGTCTTCACCAAGTCCGACAAGGATCTGTCCGGTACGGTGAAGAAGGATCGCGAGGCGGCCGAAAAGGAAGATGAGATCGATGAGGCCGTCGAAGACGACGACGTCCAGAGCGTCGAAATCTCCCCCGCCGTCACCGTCGCCGATGACGATCTGTGCACCATCACCATCACCGAGAAGTTCAAGGACGACTGGGGCGACATCGGCTTTGTCGTCAACATCACCAACAAGAGCGACAAGGACCTGACCTTCTACGCTCCCAGCGGTAAGACCAACGTCAACGGCACCATGAAGGAACCCTGGTTCTCGGCTCATCTGATGCCCGGCACCAACGCCACCGAGGAGTTCACGTTCTCGAGCGGCGAGCTCGATAGCCTCGACGACCTGGTCAACACGACCATTGGCATCGACGCCTACCTGACCGATTCCTACGAGGATGTCGCCTCCTACAGCGCAACCATCGCGTAACGGCAGACCACGACAGCCGCGGATTGGCGGACACATCCGCGCACACCAGACGGGGCCGCAGGAGTTGATCCTGCGGCCCCGTCACTTTGCGCCGATAGGCAACGAGCGCTAGCGCTCCATATTGGGAACGATACTGCCTTCGGTCACCGCGTGCACGGCCAGGCGCATGATGTTGTCGTAGCCGGTCTTGTTGAGAATCTCCGAGATGCGGCGCTTGATGGTGCCCTCGCTCATAAACAACTCGGCCGCGATCTCGCGACGGCTCTTGCCTTCGCAGGCAAGGCGCAAAATCGACAACTCAACGTCGTCGAGCGCCGCCGTGCCCGAAAAGATGCTTTCGGGCGGCTTGGGAAACGTGCAATAGCCCGCCAGCGTGGAGCGCATCACGGCAAAGAGCTCATCGATGCCGACGTTCTTGTACACAAAGCTGTCGACGCCTGCCTCGCGCGCCTGATCCACAAACGTAATCTCGGGCATGCCCGTCATAATAATGACGCGGCACTCGGGCAGCTGCTCTTTGATGCGCGCCGCCGCCACGATGCCGTTGGAATCGTGCTCGGTGCACACGTCCATCAAAATCATGTCCGGATGCTCCTTGAGCGCGACGTCCAAGGCATCTGAGGCATCGGCGATGGCGGCAACAACGGTCATGTCGGGCTGGTCCCCAACGGAGCGCGCGAGGCTCTCGCGCAGGATGGCCTGGTCTTCGACGATAAGGATACGAATCATGAGCTTCTCCTTTGGACCGTTGCGTTGGAGTTCAGCGGAATGGACACCGCAAGCGTAAAGGGCGGGGCGGCATGGACCTCCAGGCTGCCGCCCAGATTTTGCGCGACATGCCTCATACCAGGAATACCCGTTCCCTCGCGATACGATACGGGAGCAGGCGCGCCGTCGTTTGATACCGTCATGTGGGCAATGGCACCGCCATCCGACCCCTCCTGCCACAGGCGCACTTGGACTTGGTGAGCCTGCGCATGCTTGGTGGCATTGGTCGACGCCTCGCGGATAATCTGCAAAAAGGCGGCAGCGACGTGTGCATCGTCCGGAAGCGATCCATCCACATCGATCTGCACGCTCACCAGGCCAAAGGCATGAACGATATCGCCGAGCTGCTCCGCCGGCTCGCTGTCGCCACCGCTACGCAGGTCGGCGGCAATCGAGCGCAGCAGCGGGTCAATCTGCTCGAGCGACTCGTCATCCAGACGCCCCTCCTCCAAGTATCGATGGAGAATGGACAGGCGCTGCCCGATCACGTCGTGTACGCGGGCGCGCATACGCAGGTAGGCCGCATTGTCGGCAACCTTTTTGACTTCTTCGATCTGGGCCTGGAGCTCTTGGCCCGCAAGCTCGAGCAGGTGGTTGGCCTGCGCCAGACGGTCGTGGGCATGTGCGTACTCCGTCACGTCCAAGCCAATAATGCGCTCAAAGGGGCGGCCCGAAACCATAACCTCATCGCACGCGAACAGACGAATCTCGGAGGGGGAAACCTCGACCACCGCACGTGCCTCCCCAAAGCGGTCCAGGTCGATTCGAACGCAGTTTTTGCTGCTCTCGGGCATCTGCGCACTGAGTTTTCGAAGACCGCCCCACGTATCGCTCATGTCGTGCAGGTCGGTGGGCATGTGAAGCTCCACAAGGTTCCTGCGCATGCAGCGGTTCATGAGCAGCGGGCGGCCCTTCGAATCCAGATACAGAATGCCGACGGGGATCACGTTAATAGTCTCGATCGTCGAAAACGCCGTGATGTCCTCCTGGCGGTTGCGCACGTCCATCAAAAGCGCCGCGACGGAGCGGAACAGGAAGAACGCGCCCTCCGCGATAAGGACTGCGGGCCACGCCGAACCCATGACGTAAACAACCGGCGGCGTCGCGGCGGCAACAAGCAGCAGCTCAACCATCATGACGGGACGACGATAATGCACCATAAGGACTACGCCATAGGCGGCAATCGCGGCGTTGAGCCATAGCAGCGCGCCCGCCGCCTCGGCGACGACATAGAGCGGCGTCACCAGATACGACCCGCTCGACGCGAACAAGATGACGGCCGAGATAATCAAGTGCAGCACAAGGCTCGACTCATAGACGCAAATCACTTTGCGGTTGTAAGACGAACGACGCGATGCGATGAGCGGAACATGGATGGTCTGCAGGCATGCCACCAAGGCAAAGAGCACATCGAGCGCAACGATCTGGGGAAGGATAAGCGGCATCTGCATCATCACTCACCCGCCCGCGGCATCAGCACGATCATACGCAGCTGACCGGCCTCGCCCTCAAGACGATACGCCACGTTACGCCCCTGCAGTGCAACCTCGAGCTCGTGCGCGGCGGGCGTCTGCGACAAGTCTTCCTCGTCGTTGGAAAAGAGTGTGGCACGCAGCTCCACGCTGCACGAATCGTGTTCGCTCAGATGGTACATGAGTGCCGGATGATCGGTGGTGTAGGCGAAAAACGCAAAGTCATACACGCAGTCGTACAGCGCGCTTACCGTACTGGCATGCATCGGACGCTGTATGGCGATGATCGAAGCGCAGTCGACATCGATGGTGCGCAAGTCACTTGCCAGCTCGTTGGCAATGAGTTGGATGCGATCGCGGTCAAATCCGCTTTCCCCATGCTGCGCCAACGTGAGCGAGCCCTTGCGTTTGCAATAGGCGACGAGCATCTTGGCACATTGCAGCATGCGATAGCGCTCGTGCGAGGATGCCTCATCGGTTAACGGCGGCAGCGAGCTCAGCAGCCCATACATCTCATCGAGCGCGCGGGCAAGCGCCTGGTCGACATCTTTGATCAGCAAGGCCTCGGCCTCCTGGTCGGCAAGATGCGTCTTAAGATCGTAGTCGGCCGTAAGCAGTTCGTTTTGGCGCTGCAATTCCATGCGCCGGTACGCCAGCTCGCGATTGAGCTCGTTGAGCTCCGATACGTCTTGGGCGAGCAATGCCGATCCGCCCAGCAGTGGAAAGGCGCGGTACATCACATCGGGATCGGACGCCACGGTAAAGGCGTGGGAATGCCCGTGCTCCTGAATGCGCAGCTCTTCACGCACGCCTGCCGGAATCGGCTTTGATACCGGCGTGGCATAGACTTCCTGCAGGTCGCGCGTTATAACCTTCAGATCGAGCGGCAGGGTGTCGAAAATGTTGGCAATACCGTGGTACGACGGTATAACGCCGCAATCGAGGCAAATCTCGAGCGTCACCACGCACAGCACGCAGTAGACGAGCGAAAAGTTGAGCTTCCATGCCCAAGGCACGCGCAGGGCGTACGAAATGGCAAAGAACGCGCCGCCCAGCAGCACGAGTGCCGCCGTGC
>JAXKGH010000096.1:0-6027 GCA_036550475.1 Collinsella sp.
ATCTGACACAGTCCCACGCCGTGGCCCCAGCCTGCGCCCGAGAGGTGGAACGACTGCGGGATGCCGTCGGCGCCCTGCTGCGTCGTGACGACGAAGGCGCTGCTCTTCAGGTGGCTCTCGCTCAGCGTGCGGCGTATCTCCAGTTCCTTGCCGATGACGCGCTCCCTTTCCGTGCCCACAATCTTCAGGCGGACGATGCGTCCGCTCTTGCCGCGCTCCAGGGGGACGAGGTCGAGGATCTTGCCAAAGCTCAGTCCCGTCTTGCGGGCGATGAGGCTGGCGAGTTCCTCCTGGGTGTAGTCGATGTGCCAGCGATAGAAGTCTGCCGTCTCCTGGTCGTAGCCGTTGAGCACCTGGCGCAACACCTGCTTGTCCTGCGTGTTGCAGAAGGCGGAAGGTGCGGAGAGGATCCACTTGCGGGCCGTCTCCTCATCGGTCAGGTCGGGCAGCGTGTCTGCCGCCTGGCCTGCTTGCGCGGGGCGGTCGAGGAAGGCGGCGAGATAGGGCTTGTCCTCATCCTGCCAACAGGCCGAGAAGACCTCCGTGGCACCGCCGCAACACTTGCTGAAGCGCGCGTCGCAAATGCCCTTGCCGTCCCACAATACTTGTCCATAGGTGCTGCGTATCGCCTCCTCCACATGATCCGACACCATGCGGGTGATGCCCTGATAGCGCTGGCAATGGTCGTCGGCGCATACGTCGAAGCGCTGGTGGTCGTCGCGGTCGTACCAGCGCACCAGTTCCTCCTCCGTCTCCCATCCTCCACAGGTCGCCTCCGAGGGATGGTCCGTATGGATACGATGCGCCATCTGCGTCAGGAGCCAACTGCGGGAGATGATGGCATGGGCCCGCAGGAGCGATGGCGACGAGGTGGCCCGCATCTCGCTGGAGATGACACTGGCGAGATAGCGCTCCACGGGCAGTTCGTTGATCACCCACACCCGATCGCCGTCGGCCTCCAGTCGCAGCATCCCCTCGAAGGTCTGCGCCTCCTTGCGCTCCCAATGGAATCCGATGCCGATTGTCACCTCGGGCAGCGTGAACGAAGACTGAGGGGAATGGGGAGCGAACGTGAGCGTGTCGTATGATCTTTCCTGCCAAAGAAGCCTTCCGTCCTTTGCCCTCACGGTCTGCGGTCCCGTCTGTAGCGTGCCATCGACCATGAAGGAGTCCTCCAGGACAAAGGCCACCTCCGGCCCGCTCGTGATGCCTACGGCGACCCTCGGTTCCTGCAGACGGCGCAACACCTTGGCGAAGTCCTCCTGCGCGAGCGCCACCTCGCCGACCGTCTTTACCAGCAGGGAGGCTGTCAGTCGGTCGAAGTCCCCCTTGCGCGGCGTGATGACCAGTCCCGCCATGTCGAGCGCACCCGGCGAGATGAGCATGCGGTCTGCTTCGCACGAGGCCGTGTAGCAGGCGGGGCGGTGCTTCTCCCTGGGCAGCAGGATGGTGACGACGCGCTCCTCCTGTCGCCATGCCAGCACGTTGAGCATCGGCTCGGTGTCGTCGGGATGGCAGGACAGGGCAGCATAGGCCCTGCGGAAAAGCGTCTGCGCCAGGGTTTTGTCGTTGCTGATCAGCACCAGGGTGGGGAAGGGGTAGTCCTCGATGGTGCAGAGGCGGTTGTCGGCGTCCAGCCGCGCCACCTCCCGTAGCCGCTCCCTCCATCCGCGCCAGTCGCGGCAGAGCGGCACGACACTTCCGTCTCCCCCCTGGAAGTGGAGATGGTCGGGCGCACTGGCCCCACATTTCGGCCCGTTGTAGAAGAACAGGGTGCCCTCGAAGTGGTCGGCCAGTTCGTAGAGCGTGGCATAGGTGTCGAGGATCGTCTGGGGGCGGTGGCGCTTGGCAGCAATCGTGAAATGGGTCGGGAGGATGGGGAAGGGATTGACGAGCACGTCGAAGTCCTCGCCGAAGGCCCATTCCTGTTGAATATCAGGACGATGGTCCTTGCAGAGGAAGCAGGGGCGCTGGGCCAGCGTCTTCTTATCGACCTTGGCCCCCGTGCTCACCATGCGTGCGGGGTTGTACTGAGCACTGACCGCACCGAAGTCTCTTACCTCCACGCGTGCCAGGTCGGCGTAGCGTGCGGCCGTCTCCGGCCATGTGGCCATCTGATTGTGGAAAAACTCGGAGAGCGTCATGCTTTGAGGTCGTTGTTGAGGCTGATGCGCGCCCGCAGTTCGATGGTGCGCAGTCGGTCTTTGTACAAGTTGTTGGCGTTGGTCTTCTCGATGCTCAGTCCGTGGTCGCTATTGCCCGTCCAGCGGCGGCAGAGATAGATCGGATCGTAGATGCGGCCGATGCGATACTGTCGGCTTACGGCCAGTCCCATGGCATAGTCCTCGCCATAACTGGTGTTGGGAAATCCGATGCCCCTTGCTATCGAGGTGAGGAAGGCCCGCGGCGCTCCCAGTCCGTTGATGCGCAGGGCGTTGTTGGCTCCGTTGTCGTCCGTCCACTCCTTGTGGTCGATCACGCCCGGCGGAAGCGTCTGCAACTGGAAGTCGCACATGCGGTAGGAGCCCACCACCATGGCGCAGTCCTGCTCCTGGAAGGCATCGACTACCTGCTGCAGCGTATGGCCGTCGAGATAGAGGTCGTCGCTGTCGAGCTGCACGGCGTAGCGTCCGCAGCGCGGGTCGTTGATGGCCCAGTTCCAGCAGCCACCGATACCGAGGTCCTCGCGCTCGGGGATGATGTGGACGACGCGCGGGTCGCGGGCCGCCAGTTGCTCTATCAGGTCCGAGGTGCCGTCGGTGCTATGGTTGTCCACCACGAGGACGTTGAAGTCGAAGCCAGTCTCCTGTCCCAAGGCCGACTCCACCGCGTCGCCGATGGTCTTGGCGCGGTTGAGCACGGGGATGATGACGGAGGCCGTGACGGGGAAGTCGCCCTCCACGTCGGGCTTCTGGTAGCGGTCGGTATGGACGAGGCCGCCCGCTGCCCGCAGGTGCTCCGTCACGATCTGCTCCATCTCCACCTGCACGTCGCGGTTGCGCGGATCGACATAGTCAAACTGTCGTTCGCCTTCTGCGCTCACGGGTTGCTTCTCCTCCGTGTAGAGGTATTCGTTGAGGTGGAAGATCTCGCCCTGCCGGCTCAGTTGCAGACGCAGGTCGTACCAGCCACCATACAGCCAGTTGGCGCCGAGGTCGCAGCGCTGGATCGCGTCCGTCCTGACGAGCACCAGCGGCCCGAAGTCGAAGTCGTCTCGCAGCGCACCCTCCTGGTAGTCTATCACGGGGTGCTTCGTCCGCTGGCCCTCCTCCGTCTCGTAGAAGTCGGCATAGACCATGACGGCCCCCGTGCTGTCGGCCACTTGGAGCAGCCTTTGCTCCGCGCCGTAGCCCAAGGAGACGGTGTTGTCGGTCAACTGTATCAATACGTATTGTGTGCGCGCTGCTTCCGCCATCTCTCTCACTGCCGCCGACGAGGGGCGGGGCGAGTGGAGGTCCACACGCGCTATTCTTTCTCTTTCCATAACGCTTCTTGATGTCTTGTTCTGCAAAGTTACGGAAAAAACGCTGATGCCCAAAATTTTTTCAGATTAAACGCCCTTGCGAGGCGGATGTCCCGCCAAAACGCAACACCCGCCTCGCTCCACGGCTCCCTCCCCCGTGTGGGCAGATTCTCCCCCTGCTGCCGTCCGGTGTCCTCTCGACACGAGTTTGGCGCGGTTTCTGTAAGAGGTCTGCCCGCTGCTTGCCCTTCTTTTTGTTGGTATATATATAGTGTCTTAGTCAAAGTTGTTTTTACTCTCTGTTTGCTTGTGATAAGCGCAGCAGCTATTGGGTCGGGTCGTCCGTGAAGCGGGCGAGTCTGCTTTCGGTTCTTTCGTGCGTTCAGTTCGTTTCTTCCCGCGTGTTCAGTTCATATCTTTCCGAGACTTCGGTTCGTTTCTTTCCGCATGTCCGGGTTCGTTCCTTTCCGAGTCTTCGGTTCCTTTTCGAGCCTTCGGTTCAGTTTTCCACCTTGATAGCGGAGGCCGGTCTCACTGGTTGGCCACAGTCTCGATGATGGATCTTGCCACCATGACCATCTGGTACATGTCCTCGGCGCAAGTCCACTCGTAGATGCTGTGCTCAGCCTGTTGTCCGCTGTAGAGGCAGGGGCCGCCCTTCTGTCCCTTGGCCGCCAGCATGGCCGCAGTCGTGCCGCCACGCTCGCTGCGGGGAGTCAGTTTCACGCCCTCTTTCTCTGCTGCCTCGATGATCAGGTCGCCCAGGCCGGGGTACATCGTGTAGGCCACGTTCTCATACTGCATCACCTCGGGTTCAGCCTCGGTCACGACATAGGGGAAAGCCTCGGCTGTGAGCTCAGCGGCGCGGTCCAGAAGCTGGCGGAACGCGTCGCCCTCCTGGGTAGGGTGTTCAAAAATCGAATCAAAATCTGGTATAAAAAATGGTGTTATATAGGTGCGTCTAAGTTGTTAATATTTAACACTTTAACGTACAAAATAGCTCTTTGTAAATTTGTATAACTCGCTGGTTTTTAGTACCTTTGTAAACAAAAACAAGAATATAAGATATGAAAAATCCAGTCAAAAATAAGGAGTCAAAAGAGCTTCAAAAGCGTGTCGAAAAACTAGAGATGGAAAATAAGTCTCTAAAAAGGGACAAACGTAATCTTAAGAGAAGATTGACTACCGCTCAGAATAAGTCCAATAAGTATCGTTCCGAACTTAAAAAAAAAGAAAAGCCGAACGTAGGATTGGACAAGGAGACCTACGAACAAATGATGAGTCTATTAGACGACATCATTATTCATCCTTGATGGTTGCTTTGAGTACGGCTTTTTATACTCGTCTGTCTATAGGTTCACGTCAGATTGTTGAAATATTCAATATCCTGAATGAGTTTATGGACAATTTTTTCGGTGAAGTACCAGCTTATACGACAATTGGCTATTGGGCACAAGAGTTAGGTCTTAGTGTCTATAAGGAATCGTGTACCCTTTTCAAGGGTAAGCGTTATGCCTTGGTAGTCGATGAAAGCATGATGATAGGCAGTGAGAAAATGCTGCTTACACTTGCTGTTGCGGCAGATAATATAGGAATGGCTATCACAGAAAAAGACATATCCATTGTAGACATATCTATCGCTAAGAGTTGGAGTGGAAAAACTATTCAGGAAGTATTGGAGAAAGTCGCAGCTAAAATTGGGCATGAGCCAGAATATGTTATCAGCGACAATGGCTCCAGTATATGTAAGGCCATTAGAGATGCTGGCTATAAACATCACCATGATATTAGTCATACTCTTGGCATGTTTCTCGAAAGAGTTTACAAGAATGATCCTGATTTTCAAGAGCTTTCAAGTAACGTTCAGATGACACGTCTTAAATATAACATGCAAGATGTTGCTTATGTACAACCTCCATCGCAACGAAGTATTGCACGTTTTATGAACATGTCAAAATGGATTGACTGGATAAGCAGGATGCAGTATGTATATCATACATTGCAAGAGAATATAAAGAGCATATATGCTTTTATTCCGCAGAATGCTTCTCTGGTTGATGAATTGGCCGAAACGATGGACTGTATAACGAAGATTGAAAAAGACATCAAAAACAACGGGTGGTCGCAAGTCTCTGTTGCTCGTTGCAAAAAACTCGTGACAGAAAGCCTGATGTTGAAGCATGAGCGACAGCGAAAAGTTGGCTCTTATATCTTGGGATATTTAGAACGCGAGCTCTCTCTCTTAAATGAAGGAGATGTACACAATGCAAGTTCAGACCCAATAGAATCGACATTTGGAATGACTAAGGCCAGAATGTCTAACGACAAACTTACCGGTGTTACCCCAATGATTCTTATAATGCCTCTGCGCATAGCTTTGGCTGACAGAAACAGGCGAGTTGATTTTGATTTTAAAGAACGTTTGGAGAAAGGAAGACATCGTCACATCAAAGAATGGACTAATGCAAACCTTTCTCCTAATTTGACCGTGAAACGCATCAATACCTTAGGGAAAAAATGCGTCGGATTTTAAACGGATTTTGAACACCCTACCTTACAGGGCG
>JAXKGH010000097.1:0-4989 GCA_036550475.1 Collinsella sp.
GAACATACTCGAGGCTCTGCGTCGCGGCGAGACCGTGGACGACAAAGCGCTCGTCAAACTGATACATGCCGAGGCGCGCCGTGAGGGTGCCGACAAACGCGATTTGGCCAAGCGCCGTCTGCTGCCGTTCTACCAGCGGGTAAAACGTGAGGAGCCGGCTCGTTGGGCTGGGTGGAATGTCGATGCCGAGCTGGAACGTCGACTGCTGCAGGTGCTGCGTATGAAGCCTCGTCGCACGGCTTCGGGCGTGGCGACCATTACCGTTATCACCAAGCCCTGGCCATGCTCGGGCGATTGCCTGTTTTGTCCCAACGATCTGCGCATGCCCAAAAGCTACCTGCACGCCGAGCCGGCGTGCGCCCGTGCGGAGCAAAATTGCTTTGACCCGTATCTGCAGGTGAGCGCTCGTCTGACCGCGCTTTCGCAGATGGGGCACGCAACCGATAAGATTGAGCTCATCGTGCTCGGTGGCACCTGGAGCGACTATCCGCAAGGGTATCAGACGTGGTTTATGTCGGAGCTTTTCCGTGCGCTCAATGACGATGCCGTCGCCGGCGTGGCGGCCAACCCCATGCTGGCGCGTCCGGGCATCAGCCGTGCCGAGGCGGGGCGCCTGCTCGATGACGCTCCCGCCGATGCGCTGCCGCCGGTGGTAACAGAGCGCCGCGAGCGCTATCGGGTTGCCGGCATTGCGACAGACAAGGCTGAGCTTGCTGCTGGTGTTGCCGACGAGCAGGGGCGTGTGGATGTTGCCGTGGGCGGCTATAACCGCGCGGTGAGTCGTCTGTACGGCCCTGGTACGCCGTGGGGCGAGGTCGCCGAGTGGCAGACGACCACGATGGAGGAGCTTGAACGTCAGCAGCGCATCAACGAGACGGCGAAGCATCGCGTGGTGGGGCTCGTTATCGAGACGCGCCCCGATGCCGTGACGCCACAGGCGCTCACGCTCATTCGTCGCCTGGGCTGCACCAAGATTCAGATGGGCATCCAAAGCCTTGACCAGCACCTGCTCGATATCAACGAGCGTCGCATTTCGGTGGCGCAGATCGAGCGGGCGTTTTCGCTTGCGCGCCTGTTTGGCTTTAAGATCCACGCGCATTTTATGCTTAACTTGCTGGGCGCCACGCCCGAGGGGGACAAGCGCGACTACGAGTGCTTTATGACCGAGGGGGCCTTTATGCCCGACGAGGTCAAGGTCTACCCGTGCGCGCTCATCGAGGGCTCGCGTCTGGTGGGCTGCTATGAGCGCGGCGAGTGGCGTCCCTATACCGAGGAAGAGCTGCTCGATGTATTGGCCGACGACATCGTGGTGACGCCGGCGTTCTGCCGCATCAGTCGCATGATCCGCGACTTTAGCTCCGACGACATCATGGTGGGCAACAAGAAACCCAACCTGCGCCAGCTCGTTGAGAACCGCTTGGCGGCTCGTGGGGAAGGCGCGACGGTGCGCGAGATTCGCTATCGTGAGATCAGTACCGCGGGTGCCGACTTGGACGAGCTATCTCTTGATGAGGAAGTGACGTACGAGACACCGGTGACTTACGAGCGCTTTTTGCAGTGGGTGACGCAGCAGGGCAAGATCGCGGGCTTTTTGCGGTTGTCGCTGCCCGACCATTCGTTTGTTGCCGCGCATGCGGACGAGTTGCCGACGACGCCGGACGAGGCGATGATTCGCGAGGTGCACGTGTATGGCATGGCGGCACGCGTGGGTGACCAGGGCCAGGCGGCGCAGCATCACGGGTTGGGGCGTTTGCTCGTAGAGCGTGCGTGCGAGATTGCCCGGGATGCCGGCTATGCGCGCATCAACGTGATCAGCGCGATTGGTACGCGCGAGTACTATCGCCATCTTGGATTTTATGACCATGGCCTTTATCTGCAAAAGGAGCTCTAGATGAACAAGCCAAGTGTTTCTGCCGGCGTCGTTGCCGGCGTTGCTCTGGGGGCCGCGGCGCTTGGTGCGGCCGCTGTCGCTGTTCGTGCTGCCTGTCTGCAAGTTGCGCGAACCCGCAATGGGTTGGCGCGTGTGAAGCGCGTGCACGATGAGTGCGGCGATGAGATTCGCGTGTTGGTGCAAGGCGGCGTCTACCAAAGCGCGAGCTATGTCGGTGAGCGTTGGGCCGAGCCCGTCTTTGCGTACTATCGTGCGTTTGACGACGTGTTTGAGTCCGAGGATGCGATGCGCGACGCTTATGGTCACGGCATCGACCGTATGCTTATGCTGGGCGGCGGCGGGTTTGCCTATCCTAAATTCGCCCTGATGTCGCACGAGGGCTTGCGCATGGACGTCATCGAGTATGACGGAGAGATTACGCGCCTGGCGCGCCGCTGGTTCTACCTAGACGAGCTGGAGCGCGCGGCGGGCGATCGCCTGCGGGTGATAACCGCTGAGGCTCGCTCGTATCTGGGTGTGACGAGCGTGGGCCATCGTCGCTACGACGTGGTCGTGAGCGATTGCTTTGGCGGTGCCGAGCCCGTGCGCGAGCTGGCGACCGTTGAAGCGTTGCGTTTAGTGCGGGGCAGCCTAAATGTTGGGGGCGTCTACGTCGCCAATATCGTGAGCGCGAACGAGGGGAGCGACGTGACGTTCCTGCGCGACTGCGCTGCCACGGCACTCGAGGTATTCGCCCATGCCTGGGTGGTCCCGTGCGGCGATGCGGAGTTCGGCGGCGAGGAGAACTACCTGCTCATCGCCAGCGACGGCAACTACGCCTTTGCCGAAGCCGTGCCCTTCGACACCGACTTCATCGGCACCGTTCTTCACGACAAATAGGTCTCCCCGTCCCAAAAAGACTGGTCTTAGGCGTGGTCGCGCCAGCCGAGAACGCGCTGCTTCATGCCTTCGATGTCGAGCACGCCTTCGGCAAAGCCTTTGCGCACGAGCTCCTCGGGAACGTACTCGTCGTAGCGATCAAAATAAGGCACCTCGCCGGGATAGACGAGCTCGATGGGATTGAAGTCCTTCTCGGCCTCGGCGGCGAGCACCTCAAAGAACGTTTCCTCGTCAGCCTTCATCTTAAACTGCATAAAGTACGGGCGCGATGGGTCGAGTCCGCGAAGGCCCAGCTCCGCGGCACATTTAATCTTGAGCATACGTTCGAGCGCCAGAAAGGCGTAGCTGCCCAACCAGGGGAAGAGCACCCAGGTATCGCCGCCCAGGTTGATGAGTGGCTTGGTCCCTGCGCCCGAAATCTCGGCCGTATGGCGAGCCTGCGCCAAGCGGGCCCGCGCGTTACCCATAAGGTACGGATATGCCGCGTGCTCGTTGAGCGCCTTGCGCATGCGCTCGAGTACATGTGTGTTGATATCACCGGGGCAGTCGCCAAAGTAGGCCGGCACACGGCCCTTGACCTGCGTGGCAAAGACGGTATGGCGCTTCCAGTCCACTTCCTCGACAATCCAGCAGTGTCCGGCGATGGCGATGCGCTCACCGGGCGGTGGCGGGTTGACGATCGTGCCCAATTCGGCCGACTCGCTACGAACGGTGAACTCCTCGTTTTCCTGGAATACGGCGTAGAACTTAAAGTTGTTAATGATGCGCTCTCCCGCGAGACCCACGATGAGTCCGCCGCCCTCGGTGACCTGGATATGGTCGATCTTAATGAGGTGACGAAGCAATACGCGATAGTCATCGGCCGAGATGCGATGGAAATAGCTGAGCGTGAGCACGCGCTGGGCAAGTTCGGCCGGCGTGAGCTCGCCGGTGCTGGCGAGGGTCGACATAGTCTGGTGATAGAGCAGGCTGTAGGGGAGTCGATCGAGCTCGGGCGGCTCGACCCACTTTTCCTCGCGATAGAGTTGTACGAGCGCGATACCCTGCAGGAGCTTCCATGGAATGGTTTCGGGCATCATCGTGCGCGGTTCGGGCTCTTCCTCGCGCATGACAAACCACATCTCGGGCGGAAGGTCGCGGCGTCCCGTGCGGCCCATTCGCTGCAAAAAGGAGCTGACGGTAAACGGCGCATCGATCTGGAACGCGCGCTCCAGGCGGCCGATATCGATACCGAGCTCCAGCGTAGAGGTGGTGACGGTTGTCTGCGCCTGCTCCTCGTCGCGCATGAGCTCCTCGGCCGTCTCGCGCAGCGATGCCGAAAGGTTGCCGTGATGGATTAGAAAGCGGTCGGGCTCGTGTCGACTTTCGCAGTAGCTGCGCAGCATGGAACACACGGCCTCTGCCTCCTCACGCGAGTTGGCAAAGACCAGGCACTTGCGGCCGCGCGTATGCTCAAAGATATAGCCCATACCGGGGTCGGCGTTGTCGGGCGCCGTGTCGGTGGGGTTGAGAAGCGCCTGCTCGGTCGCTCGTGGGATGTCGACTTCGCCCTCGGGGGCCGAGGAAGTGCGACGGTCTTTGGGAGCGGCCTTGCCCCGTGCCCGCTCACGACGTTGACGGCGTTCCTCCTGTGTAAGCTGTCCGCTGTGGCGCACGTCTTGGGCGCCAGCCGGCAGCGCCGCGGGCGCCGCCGGCTCAATACGCTCGCAAGCAAGCATCTCGGCTTCTTGTGGACCCGTGCTCTCGAATCCCCACTGCTGTGCCTGGGGACCCGAGTTGTAGAAGTGCTCCATGGAGATGCGCCACACGCGGCGCGGTTCCTCAAAGCGGGGGATGATGCAATCGCGTCCTGTTCCCTGTGAGAGAAAGGCGCCCGTGCGCTCGGGGTCGCCGATGGTGGCAGAAAGGCCGATGCGGCGGGGCTGCACGCCCGCCATGCGCGAGAGGCGCTCGATAAGGCAGAGCGTCTGACCGCCGCGGTCGCCGCGCATGAGCGAATGAACCTCGTCGATAACCACATAGCGCAGGTCGCAGAACATACGAGGGATTGCCATGTGCTTATGGATCAGGAGCGCCTCGAGCGACTCAGGCGTAATCTGCAAGATACCGCTCGGTTTTTTGATGAGCTTAGCCTTGTGCGACTGCGAAACATCGCCATGCCAGTGCCAGACGGGGATATCGGCCTCTTCGCACAGGTCGTTGAGGCGGACGAACTGATC
>JAXKGH010000098.1:0-37856 GCA_036550475.1 Collinsella sp.
ACCGGTCAGCGGCCAGAGCATGGGGGGCACGCCCGGTCCCGTTCCGAACCCGGAAGCTAAGCCCCATCGCGCCGAGAGTACTGCGGGGTCAGCCCGTGGGAGGCCAGGGCGCCGCTGACCGGTGGACGGCACCGAGCCGTCGCATGACTTGAAGAAGGGGGAGGCCTCGCGGCCTCCCCCTTTTTTTACGCTAACACTTCACAATATAGTTGCATTTCACCTGTAACCCGATTGGGCTTATGGGTAATGAGCTTTTATTTAAAGACAATAAATCGAATAACAAGGGCAACTGCTATGGCCACAATGATCAAAAGCAGGATTGTCAGTCGATGCTGCTTGCGTCGTTTGCTTGACGAAACGAAGATTGATTTTCCCTGTTTTGGCGTTTCGAGATAACGAGCCGAATGCGTTAAGGTTTGCTTAGGTCGGGGGCCTCTTTGCTGCCGAGTTATGGGCGTTTTCGCCGGGTCGTCATTGATTGCGCTGTTTTTTGATAACGGTGCATCTTTCAGATATACGGGATCGCTCGATGCGACGCCCATATGCTTACGCCCCGTTTGGGCATCCTCGAGCGTTTGATATCGATTTCTCGTCACATACTCGGGCTCTGGATCATTAATGGGCTCTTGCGAGATGTGGGGGCGATGGAACCGTGGCGGCTGCGTGGAAGTATTTTCCCCCTGCGTCGGCATAAACATATTGTTCTGGTTTTGGTCGTCCATGATGCCCTTTAGCTCGTTACCAACAACGTGTATGCGCTCATTGTAAGCCCCTTGTTATTTGTAGCTGGGGACATACTCGTTATTTAAGCTCTGGTTCAAAGAACCTTAACCTTCCAAAAACCTGAGTCTTACGCACTTAGATATGCTTATAGTACTGGACTCAAAAAACTTTATAGTCGATGTATATATGAGCATCGGGTGGGCATATATAAGAGCGTCAAAAGAAGTCCCAGTCACCTAGAAGATGACTCGGCAGTCCTATAAAGGAGTGGTAAACATGGCAAGTATGGTTCCTTATCGTTCGGTTTTTGGCGTTCGTCCCTCTGCAAGCTCGCTGTTCGATCTGTTTGATGATATGAGTGACCTAGCGAACGGCTCGATTGCCTCTAAGGCGTTCCCCGTTGACGTTGAGGATAAGGGCGATGGCTATGAGGTCAAGGCTTATCTTACCGGCGTCGCCAAGGACGATATCGATGTCGAGCTTAACGAGGGCCGTCTCTCCATTAGCGTGAATGTCGAGGAAGACGAGGAGAACGAGGGCAAGAACTTCCTGCAGAAGGAGTTCAGCTCGTACAGCGCGACGCGTGGTGTGTATCTCAAGGATGCTTCGAGCGAGGGTCTCTCGGCTAAGTACGCCGACGGCATCCTGACCGTTACGGTTCCCAAGATCGTCGAGAAGAAGAACGTTACGAAGATTTCCATCGACTAACTTCGTTGGTGTTCTGCGCTATTAAAAGACAACAAAAGGGGCTGGGAAGCGATTCCCGGCCCCTTTTGTTTTATTGAGCGGTCTATACAATGGTTGTCGGTTGATACTGACTTGCGGGGCGTATCGAGAGTTTTCGCGATCCTTGGAGAAGGGTGGCGGAGCTGCCGACCTCGTCATCCAGGGTTGCGGCTAGAGCTTTGGCATAGCTTTTGACGGTAAGACTCGGGCGATTGTTATCTTGGCTGATATGCATGGCAATGAGCTGTTCGGTGCGATCGGTAACAAGCTCGCGTGCGGCTTCGGCGGCCTGATCGTTGGACAGATGCCCTTTTGTAGATAGGATGCGCTCCTGAAGAAAGCGGGGATATTCTCCCTCGCGCAGCATGGTCACATCGTGGTTGCTTTCGAGCGCGAGGACTCGACAATCTTTGAGGGTGTTCATGGCCTGGCTCGATAGCTCTCCGGTGTCGGTGGCAAAGCCAATGGAATCATCGGGGGCGTCAAATCGATAACCGACTGGATTGATGACATCGTGTGATGTTGAGTAGGTTTGCACGTGGATGCCGGCAATGGATAGGGTGTCACCGGGATCGAATTCCTCGACAGGTAGATGTGAAAGATTTTCTTTGCTCGAAAGTGTGCCCCTGCTGGCAAAGAGGGGGCCGTGCCAGTGCTTGCACCAGACATCGAGGCCCTTGATGTGATCGGTATGCTCATGAGTAATGAGAAGAGCCGAGACGTTGTCTGCCGAGAGCCCCAGTTCTGCCATGCGCTTTAATGTCTCGCGGCGAGAAAGACCGTCGTCAATCATGATGAGCCCCCGGGGGCCTTCGATGAGCGCGCAGTTGCCTTTTGAGCCGCTGCCAAGGATATGAAGGTGCAGACGAGACATAAGATTCCAAAGGATACAATGGGTGCGAACGAATAGAGGAGGAAGCAAATGCCAACGGTATCTCAGCATTATGGACACCATGCTGCACCGCGGGCTGATGATAAAGCCCTGGCAACGCGGCAGACGGCTGCCCCCGTGGTGCTCATGGTATCAGGTGGTGCGGACTCGACGGCTTTGCTCCTTATGGCGTGCACATCAAAGCTGGATATTCTGGATGGGCGTGGTGTAGCCCCCATCGCGCGCGAGCGGCTGCACGTGCTGCATGTGAACCATCATCTGCGCGGCGAGGCATCCGATGGCGACGAGGCCTTCGTGCGTGAGCTCTGCGCACAATATGGCTTGCCGCTGTGTGTTGAGCATGCCTATTTTGATAATGAATCGGGCAATATCGAGGCGGCTGCCCGCGAGGTGCGCTATGCCGCGGCGCGGAGGTATGTTCGCGAGCTCTGCGCCCAGACGGGGGCACCGCGAACGGCGGCTCGTATCTGCACCGCGCACACGTCTTCTGATCGTGCGGAAACGTTTTTGATGAACGCGATTAAGGGGTCGGGGCCCGCTGGTCTATCGAGCATTCCTCGCCGGAGGAATATCGTGGTGCGTCCCTTGCTCGACCTGACTCATGATGAGCTCGTGGGCTATCTGCAGGTGCATGGTCAGCCGTGGCGAGAGGACGAGAGCAACGAGGACGTGTCGTACTTGCGCAACTACGTGCGCCATCGGGTGATGCCGGTGGTGGCGCAGCGCAACGCGAGCGTCTGTAAGACGATTGGCGCCGCTTGCGAAATTCTGGGCGACGAAGACGCCTTTCTTTCCCAGCTTTCCGCACAGGCGTTTCGAAGCTGCCTGCGCAAGGAGGCGGCGGGTGCACTGGTCCTTGACGCTCGCCGACTGGCCGCGGCCGAGGTGGTGATTGCTCGGCGCATGGTACGACTGGCAATTAAGCGTATCGACCCCGACGCTCGCCCGGAGATGCGGCATGTGGAGCGCGTGCTCGCCTGTGTCGCCGAAGGCTCGGGTTCGGTCACGCTGCCGGCGGGAATCGATGCGCGCGTGGAGTTTGGCATGCTGTCATTCAAGGCCCCGGCGGCGCGCGAGGGGTTAGTTGCCGATTGGGTCGCCATTCCCGGTCGATTGCCGCTGGGGGCGGGCCGCATCCTGGTGGCAGAGCCGATAGCCGTCGAGCCGGGGTGTGATATTGTGCGCCGTGCCCGCGAACTCGCGGGTGCCGGAGGGGTGGCCGCTATGGTGGATGCCGCGACGCTGGGCTTTGCCGATCGCGATAGCGAACGGATGCTCGCCGGCTCGCGCGGGGAGATTCCCGCCGAGGCGCGTTTGGCGCGTCTGTGGGTAGACGGTCCCGCGCCGGGGGATGTGATGTGTCCGTTGGGCATGAGTGGGCGAAGTAAGAAGGTGTCCGACCTGCTCAACGAGGCTCGTATTCCCGTCTCTGAGCGCGCAGGCGTTCCCGTGGTGAGAACGGCTCCGGGAGGTGCCGTGGTATGGGTCGCAGGCGTTCGCACGGACGAGCGTTTTAAATGCACGGCCGCAACGCGCGTGGCGTATCTGCTTCGTGTGGTCGATGCGGAATAGCGTCCCACGCCAGCTATTCTGTGCGACGTTGACGGTATTCCCGCGCTGATGGCGTACGGGCTGGAAAATATACCCCGTGCGCTGCTAGAATGTGAAGTTCGCGTCCATACGGCGGTGTGTGGGCGATAAGCACAAGAAAGGGTTGTCATGGCTTCTCAACATCCGGATATCGAGAAGGTTCTGTTTACGCAGGAGGATATCGACGGTATCGTCTCTCGCCTAGGCGAGCAGATTACTCGCGACTACGCGGGTAAGGATCTGGTGCTGATTGCGGTCCTGCGTGGCGCCGTGGTCTTTATGGGCGACCTGATGCGCAAGATCGAGCTGCCGACCAACATCGATTTCATGGCTGTCTCGAGCTATGGTGACGGTGTGAAGTCCTCGGGTATCGTGCGTATCATTAAGGACCTGGATATCGACATCCGCGGTCGCGACGTGCTGATCGTCGAGGACATTCTGGACTCGGGCCTGACGCTCAAGTATCTGATGAAGAACCTCGAGAGCCGCAAGCCCGCTTCTCTGGAGGTCGCCGCCTTCCTGTGGAAGGACGTTGAGGACCGTACCTCGGCCATCACGCCCAAGTATGTTGGAACCCATTGCCCCGATGCCTTTGTGGTGGGCTACGGCCTCGACTATGCCGAGCGCTATCGTAACCTTCCGTATCTGGGCATTTTGAAACCGGAGGTTTATTCGTAAGATGCCCGACGACCGTAACGATAACAATTCCCAGACTCCCCGGGAGCCTAAGATCCCGGGGGTGCCCGGAGGCAAGAAGCCCACGCGTACGGGCTGGCTGTATTTTATTTTGGCTTGCGCGCTCCTGGGCTACGCCTTCTTTAACATGGGCTCCGGCTTTGCCAATTCCAGCAATACCGTAAAGCTCGCGACGAGCGAGATGGTGAGCGCCATCAAGCAGGATCGCGTCGAAGATCTGACCTATACGGTTCAAGACGGAAGCGTGACGGGTCATTACTGGAAGACAAAAAAGGACAAGGGCGATACGAGCGAGCTCAAGAGCTTCTCCTCGACCTATGTCGGCTCCGATTCGCTCGCCGAGCTTATGGCGGAGCACCCCGATACCAAGTACATCGTCAACACCAATGACCCCGATTTTTGGGGCGACTTGGCGATGAGCGTGCTTCCGACGATCGCCCTGATCGCTATCATGTTCTACTTTATGCGCCAGATGATGGGCGCCAACAACAGGAACATGCAGTTTGGCAAGACCAACGCCAAGACCAACGAGGCCACGCGCCCCAAGGTCAAGTTTGAAGACGTTGCCGGCGTGGACGAGGCAGTCGAGGAGCTCGAGGAGATCCGTGACTTTTTGAGCGACCCGGACCGCTATCGCAAGCTGGGCGCCAAGATTCCGCGCGGCGTGTTGCTGGTGGGCCCTCCGGGCACCGGTAAAACGCTGCTGGCCAAGGCTGTAGCCGGCGAGGCGGGCGTGCCGTTCTTTAGCATCTCGGGTTCCGACTTTGTCGAGATGTTCGTGGGTGTCGGCGCCAGCCGCGTGCGTGACCTCTTTAAGGAGGCCAAGTCCCAGGCTCCGTCGATCATCTTCATCGATGAGATCGATGTTGTGGGACGTCAGCGCGGAGCTGGCTTGGGCGGCGGTCACGACGAGCGCGAGCAGACGCTCAACCAGCTGCTGGTCGAGATGGACGGTTTTGAGGAGAGCGAGTCGGTCATCCTGATCGCTGCAACCAACCGTCCTGACATCCTGGATCCGGCGTTGCTGCGCCCCGGTCGTTTTGACCGTCAGGTTACGGTTGACCGTCCGGATGTGAAGGGCCGCGAGCAGATCTTGCGCGTGCATGCCGAGAACAAGCCGATGGACGAGGACGTGAAGTTTGAGAAGCTCGCCCAGATGACCGTTGGCTTCACCGGCGCCGATCTGGCAAATCTGCTCAACGAGTCTGCGCTGCTGGCTGCCCGCCGCCATCGTTCCGTGATCTCGATGGACGAGGTCGAGGAATCGATGGAGCGCGTGATTGCCGGTCCGCAGCGCAAGGGTCGCGTGATGACCGAGGCCGAGCGCACCACGATCGCCTACCACGAGAGCGGCCATGCCCTGGTGGGTCACATCCTGGAGCACTCCGATCCGGTTCACAAGATCTCGATCGTCAGCCGCGGCCAGGCGCTGGGCTACACGCTGCAGCTTCCGCAGGAGGACCACTTCCTCAAGACCAAGAACGAGATGCTCGACGAGCTTGCCGTGTTCTTGGGCGGTCGCGTTGCCGAGGAACTCATGTGCGACGACATCACGTCGGGCGCGAGCAACGATCTGGAGCGCGCGACCAAGATGGCGCGCGAGATGGTCACGCGCCTGGGCATGAGCGAGGAGCTTGGAACGCAGGTGTTTGGTGAGGCGCAGCATCAGGTATTCCTGGGCCGCGACTACGCCGATCACCAGGATTACTCCGAGGAGACGGCGCGCCGCATCGACATCGAGGTCCAGCGCATTATGCGTGAGGCCCATCGTCGTGCGGTCGAGATTTTGGATGCCCGTCGCGACCAGCTCGATTTGATGGCCAAGGTGTTGCTTGAGCGCGAGACCGTCGAAGGCGACGCCGTGAATGCCCTGCTCGACAACGAGTGGGACGCCTACCTTGAGCGCGAGGGCGATATCCTGGCGGCCAAGGAGGAGCGCAATGCCAAGGCGGCCGGCATGCCGACCAAGAAGCGTGCGCCTCGTATGAGCGAGGAGGAGCTGGCGGCCGATGCCGCGGCATTTGCGCAGGCGGCCATGCAGGAGGATGCCGAAGCCGCATCCGATGATGCCGGCGATGACTGTGCCGTCAATGCCGGTGCCGACACCGACGCCGACAAATAGCCTTTGTGGCGAAAGCCTCTGCGGGGAAACCTGCGGAGGCTTTTTCTTTTTGTTGATTGGGGACAGACTTAAATGAGCGTTTTCACGCATTTAAGTCTGTCCCCAATCAACATTGCTGCGGCGCTTTGCTCGGCTAAAGCGTACAATAGCGCCTATGTGAAAGGGGAACAGATGATCAACGAAACTATGTATGCTCGCGGTGCGGAAAGCTCCATCATCCGCGAGATTTTTAGCTATGGCCTTGAGCGCAAGGCGCAGATTGGTGCGGAAAATGTATTCGATTTTTCGCTGGGTAACCCGAGCGTTCCGGCGCCCGCTGCCGTGGCGGAGTCCATTAAGAAGGCCTTGGAGCTGCCGAGTGACCAGCTGCACGGATACACGCCCGCACCGGGCCTGCCGCAGTGCCGTACCGCCGTGGCTGAGTCGCTCAACCGCCGCTTTGGTACGAGTTATGAGGGCAAGGATGTCTTTATGACCGTGGGCGCCGCGGCTTCGCTCACCTGCACGCTCAACGCCGTTACGAACCCGGGCGATGAGGTTATCGTCATTGCACCATACTTCCCGGAGTATCGCGTGTGGATTGAGAAAGCCGGCTGTACGTGTGTCGAGGCGCTCGCCAATGAAGATACGTTCCAGCTGAGTGTGGACAACGTGCTCAAGGCGATTACCGATAAGACGACTGCCGTCATCATCGACTCGCCGAATAACCCGACCGGCGCCGTGTATACGCGCGACACGCTGACGCGACTGGCCAGTGTTTTACGCGAGGTCAACGCCAAGCGCGATTCCGAGAACCCGATTATGCTCATCTCGGATGAGCCGTATCGCGAGATTGTCTATGGCGCCGAGGTGCCTTGGGTGCCTTCGATCTACGAGCACACCATCGTGTGCTACTCGTATTCCAAGTCGCTGTCGCTACCGGGCGAGCGCGTGGGTTGGATTTTGGTTCCCAACACCAATCCGCAGGCTGCGCGTCTGATGCCGGCTGTTGCGGGTGCCGCCCGTACGCTGGGCTTCGTGTGCGCGCCGGCGCTCTTCCAGCGCGTAATTATCGACTGCATCGATGAGCCGAGTGACGTTGAGGCCTATGCGCGCAACCGCACCGCGCTTACCGATGCACTAGCGGAGTACGGCTACACGTATGTTGAGCCGGATGGTGCATTCTACCTGTGGGTGAAGGCGCTGGAGCCCGATGCGAACGCTTTCTGCGAGCGCGCGAAGAAGTATGAGCTGCTCGCGGTGCCCTCGGACAGTTTTGGCATGCCGGGCTGGTTCCGCTTGGGCTACTGTGTGAGCTACGAGACTATCGTTAACTCACTGCCCGCCTGGAAGCAGCTGGCCGACGAGTATCGTCAAAAGTAAAGCGCTCTGCTTACAATGTTTTACGTGAAACGGGGTTTGGTTTTAAGCCAGACCCCGTTGTCTATGCCGTTGTGTGATTGGGATGAAGCAGTTTTACGACTGCCGAAAGCTATGCGTACAATGAATATACGCGATGGCCATACCGGATAAGGAGACCCGATGCCCTACCTTCTTTCTTGTGATATTCATACTCATACGCTGTTCTCCGCGCATGCGTACTCAACCATTGAGGAGAATGTGTACTGGGCGGCGGAACGTGGCCTGCAGGTGCTCGGATCTGCCGACCATCTGAGCTCTATGGTTACGGCTTGCCCCAACGACCTGCGCAGTTTCCAGTTCTTTATTAACCAGGATATCTGGCCGCGCATTTGGAGCGGCGTGCTGGTGCTTCGCGGCGCCGAGGCCGATATCGTTTCGCTGGACGGAAGCTTGTTTGGCGAGGACATTCCCGTGTCGCTCGATATTGCCGGCGATTCGTACAGTCACCAGCATTCGCTGTTCGATTTGGTGACGCGTAATTTGGATTATTTGGTGGCAAGCGTGCATAACCCGCAGTTTGCCGAAGGCGCGACGCTCACCCAAACGACCCAGATGTACATCAATGTCCTGGAGCACCCCAAGGTGTTCATGCTTGGGCATACGGGTCGTTCGGGCGTGCCGTTCGATATCGATGAGGTGCTGCTGGCGGCCAAGGCCAAGCACAAGATCATTGAGATTAATAACCATAGTCTTGAGCACGGTGCCGACACTGAGCATTGGGCCGTATGCCGCAAGATTGCCGAGCGCTGCGCCGAGCTGGGCGTGGGTATTGGTGTGTCGACCGATGCCCACATTGGTATGGCCATTGGCAAGCTCGAGCACGCCCGCAAGTTGCTCGACGAGATTCACTTCCCGCTGGACCTGATCGTGACGCGCGACCGCGAGACGCTGCTGCGCGAGATGGCGGCAGCCGGCGTGTGCGATTTGCGCAAGGGGATGTAACGAGGCTCATATGCCCAACGAAGGGGGGCGGTCCAGACGGGCCGCCCCCTTTCCTGTCCCAAAAATCTACCGGGGTGGATTAGCGGCGCTCGAGGACCGCGACGGTCTCGGTGTGGTCGGTATGAGGGAACATGTCGACCGGCGTGATCTTGAGCAGGCGATAGCCACCGTCGAGGAGCTGGTGCAGGTCGCGCTCTTGGGTGGCGGGATTGCAGCTGATATAGGTGATGCGGCGCGGCTTAAGTGCGCAGGCGGCCTCAAGAAACTCGGGCGTGGAGCCGGCGCGCGGCGGGTCGATGGAAAGGACGTCGACGCGCTCGTTGTTATCGGCGGCGTCCAAGATGTAGTCGGTGGCGTCGTCGGCCATAAACCAAGCGCTGCGGGTGAGGCCGTTGAGCTCGGCATTGCGACGTGCGTCGGCAATGCCCGCCGGGTTGCGCTCAACGCCGAGCAGCATAATGCCGATACCCTTGTTCTGGGCATCTTTAGCTGCGCACAGGCCGATAGTTCCGCTACCGCAATAGGCATCCATGAGTACGTCGCCCTGCTGCAGGTCCATGCCGTCAATCGCGAGCTGATAGAGCAGCTCGGTCTGCTGCGGGTTGGTCTGGTAGAACGCGGTGGGGGAGATATCGAACTCGCAGCCGAGCAGCTGGTCGCGCATGCACTCGGCGCCATATACAATGCGGGTTTCCTCGCCGAGGATGGCGTTGCCGGGACGTCCGTTGATGTTTTGGGCGACGGTGACGATGTGCGGATTGAGTGCGGCGACAGCCTCAAAGAACTCCTGCGCATGCGGCAAGTCGCGCTGAGCGGTCACGAGCGTGACCATGACCTGGTCGGTACGCCAACCGCAGCGGACGACGGCATAGCGAAGCAAACCAAGATGCTTGTCCTCATTAAAGGCGGGAATATGCAGCCGCTCAGCTTCGCGTGCGATGCCGTTGAGAATCTGACGGGCGCCCGGTGCCTCGACGGGGCATTCGGGTACGGCAACGATCTTGTGCGTGCCGCGCTCAAAGAAACCGCAACGGACGGCGCCCTCCTTACCGGGAGCAAAGGGAGTGGCAGCCTTATGACGAAAGCCACGCGGCGCAGGATATTTACCCGGGTCGCCCAGGGTGACGCCCATACCGCGAATGGGGTCGACGCTAATGCCCTCGCGCTCGCAAAGGGTAGCAAAAAGCTCCTCCATGGCGGCCTGCTTGGCAGCCAACTGCTTCTTATAAGGACGATTGAGCGCCGTACACCCACCGCAAGCTTTCATGATCGAACAGGGAGACTTGGGGTCCACAGCCTTACGCGCAGACGAAACCTGATCTTTATGCGAGCGCTTGGAGCGAGTCTGAGATGCCTTATCCTCGTTCCGACGAGAGCCGGGACGCTTGCCCTTAGCCGACTTACCCTTCGCATTCAGAGACGACTTGGATTTCTTAGAAGATTTTCTCTCCCCCGACTCCTCAGCCGCCTCGATCAAAGCACGACGAGTCTTACGCTCCGCACGAGATTCTGCCATCAATAACTCCACTAATTCATGAATTAAAGCTGCAAGTATTGTACCGTGCCAAGCCAGCAGACGATATGCAAGCGGTTTATTCGTGTCAGTGATAAGCCCAACGACGGTTGCCCGCCGCGTGAGGGGTGTGGGGGTTAAGTTTATCGCGAGTTCCGCACGAACAGGAGGCCACTTAATGTGGCCTCCGTCGTGAGCAGGACTGTAGAGCAGGAAACTTAACCCCCACACCCCTCACGCGGCGGGCAAACTCGCCTTGTGCTCTATCACGCTAAAGTGTATGATTCTGAACGTTACACGAATCACTTTACCTAACTAAAGTGCCATCAAGGGGGAATACCATGAATACCGATATGTCTCGTCGTCAGTTTGTTGGTCTAGCCGGCTCGCTCGCTACGGTGCTTGGCCTTGGTCTTGTCGGCTGCGGCGGTGGTGCCGGCAAGGGCTCCGCTGCAGGCTCTGCCGCGGCCAAGGATGTGAAGGGTGCTGCGGAGTCCAAGAAGCTCGTGGTGGGCTTTGATAAGTCCTATCCTCCGTACGGCTTTGTGGGCGACGATGGCGAGTACACCGGCTTTGATCTCGATCTTGCCAAGGCTGTTGCCGATAAGCAGGGCTGGGAGGTCAAATACGAGGCCATCGACTGGGACGCCAAGGATACGCTGCTTAACTCGGGCGCCATCAACTGCATCTGGAACGGCTTTACCATGGAGGGCCGTGAGGACGACTACACGTTCTCCGAGCCGTACATGCTCAACGAGCAGGTGCTCGTGGTCAAGAAGGATGCGGGCATCAAGAGCTGGGACGATCTTGCCGGCAAGACTGTGATTACCCAGACTGATTCCGCTGCGCAGGACGTGCTTGAGGGTGACCAGAAGGATCTGGCGGCGACGTTTGCCACGCTCAACACGATCGGCGAGTACAACACGGCCTTTATGCAGCTCGAGAGCGGCGCGGTCGATGCCGTGGCGTGCGATCTTTCGATTGCCCAGTATCAGCTTGCCGCCAAGCCCGATGCCTATACGCAGCTTGATGAGCCGCTGTCCAGCGAGCACTACGCCGTTGGCTTTAAGAAGGGCGACACCAAGTCGGCCGATGCTGTAGCCGAGTCGCTCAAGGCGCTCTACGAGGACGGCACGGTCAAGGACCTCTGCGATAAATATTCAAGCTATGGTTTGTCTTTCGATAATTGGGTGCTCAAGTAATGTCTATTCAGGTCATGATGCAGATGCTTGGCCAGGGATTCTTGGTCAGTTTGCAGTTGTTTGTGCTGACGCTGCTGGGGTCGATTCCGCTGGGAATCCCCGTGGCGTTTATGCGCATGAGCAAAATCGCGCCGCTTCGCTGGATTGCGCGCATCTACATTTCGGTCATGCGCGGTACGCCGCTCATGCTGCAGATGTTTGCCATCTACTTTGCCCCGTACTACGTGTTTGGCATTTCGCTCACGCCCGATTCCAAGTGGACGGCGTGCATCGTGGCGTTCATCATCAACTACGCCGGTTACTTTGCCGAGATCTATCGCTCGGGCTTGCAGTCCATTCCGCGCGGTCAATACGAGGCTGCCGAGGTGCTGGGCTATTCGCGCGTGCAGACGTTTCTGTATATCGTGATGCCGCAGGTCGCCAAGCGTATTCTGCCGGCGATGGGCAACGAGATCATCACGCTGGTCAAGGACACGTCGCTGGCGTTTGCCATTGGCGTGGGTGAGATGTTCTCGACGGCCAAGGCGCTGGTCGCCTCGCAGGTGAGCATGGTGCCGTTTGCGATCGCGGCGCTGATCTACTGGGTCTTTAACTTCGTCGTCGAGATGCTGCTGGGCGCCGCCGAAAAGAAGCTGGACTATTATCATGACTAACTCAGTGATGAAAATCGAAAGCGCGCGCAAGGCGTTTGGCGGCAATGAGGTGCTCAAGGATATCTCGCTCGAGGTCAAGCGTGGCGAGGTCGTGGCGATTATCGGGCCTTCGGGTGGCGGCAAGTCCACGCTTCTGCGGTGTGCCACGCTGCTCGAGACACTCGACGGAGGCTCGCTCTCGTTTGGCGACCTTACCGTTGCGACGGATGCGGGTTCGGGCGCGGTCTATGCGAAGGGCGATGTGCCCAAGCAGGCGCGCTCGCGATTCGGCCTGGTGTTCCAAAATTACAACCTGTTCCCGCACTATACCGTGATGAAAAACATCATCGACGCGCCGATCCGCGTGCTTAAGCGCCCGCGCGAGCAGGCGGAAGCTCGTGCTCACGAGCTGATTGCGCAAATGGGGCTTACGGGCAACGAGAACAAGGTTCCTTGTGAGCTTTCGGGCGGTCAGCAACAGCGCGTGAGTATTGCCCGCGCCCTAGCGCTCGACCCGGAGATCCTGTTCTTTGACGAGCCGACCTCGGCACTCGATCCCGAGCTGACGGCCGAGGTGCTGCGTGTCATTAAAGACCTTGCGGCGCAGAATATGACGATGGTGATCGTGACCCACGCAATGCAGTTTGCGCGCGATGTTGCCGATCGCGTGGTCTTTATGGATGGCGGCCGCATTGTCGAGGAGGGGCCCGCCGAGCAGGTTATCGACCATCCGCGCGAGCAGCGCACGCGTGAGTTTTTGAGCCGTATCGAGGGATAGGCTCAGGTATTTGCTCAACTATTAATTGAGGCGAAGCCGCCGCAGGTCTTACGGTCTGTGGCGGCTTTTTGTTTGCATCGGCGGGGTTCAATAATCGCCTCACAAGCTTGTCTCTTCCTCTCGCCGCCTGTATTCATACGTGTGCCGAAAGGTGTGCATGGACGGTCGCCCGTGAGGGTAGGGTGGTGGCATAGGACATTTGGAGGGTGAGTCGGCTCGGCTGCCGACCATGCTGCTCCCGGGATGGCACCGACCGCGAACTCTCCCCGTTGGCGTCGCGCAATGCGCGCGGCCCTGCAAGGAGGTCATCATGGGTGCTCCCAAGACCGGCAATGTAAGGAACGTGGTGCTCGTAGGCCAAGGCGGGGTGGGCAAGACTTCACTCGCCGAGGCCATGCTCCACCTTTCTGGCAAGACCGCCCGCCTGGGCGGCCACGACGGCACCAAGCCCACGCTCGACTATGACCCCGAAGAGGTCAAGCGTGCATTTTCCATCTCGACGACCATTGCACCGATCGACTGGAAGGGCGCGCGCATCAATGTGCTCGATGCCCCGTGCTACCCCGATTTTATCGGCGACGCCTTTGCCGCGATGAGTGTTTGCGAGACGGCTCTGTTTGTGGTCGACGCCGAGGCTGGCCCGCAGCCTACGACGGTTAAGCTCTGGTATGCCGCCGAGGACCTGCGCCTGGCGCGTGCGGTGTTCGTAAACCGCCTGTCGCGCCCCGAGGCCAGCTTTGCGACCACGATGGACCTGCTGCAGGAGCGCTTTGGCACGCGCCTGGGCGCCGTGACCCTTCCCTGGGGCGAGGGCGAGGACTTTGACGGCATCATCGACCTGGTGCGCATGAAGGCGCGCCATTGCAACGGCGCCGAGGCCGTTGAGTCGGAGATTCCCGAGGAGTATCGTGCCCAGGCCGAGGAGGCCCATGACCATCTGTGCGAGCTGGTGGCCGAGGCTGACGACGAACTGATGATGAAGTACTTGGAAGGCGAGGAGACGCTGACGCAGGAGGAGCTCGAAGGCCTGCTGTCGAAGGCGATCGCCGAGCGCATCTTTGTGCCGGTCTTTGCGGGCGATTGCATTAAGGAGCAGGGCGTCAACTCGCTGATGGACGACATCGCCACGTACTTCCCGGCGCCGACGGACTACGGCGAGATGCCGCTCATCGACGGTGATTCGCTCAAGATTTCGAGCGACGATGACCGTCCGGTGGCGTTTGTGTTTAAGACGCTGGCCGATCCGCAGCAGGGTCGCATCAGCTTTATCAAGGTGCTGACGGGTACGCTTGAGCCGGGTCTTGAGCTGATCAACGCGCGTACCCGCAAGAGCGATCGTCTGGCCCACCTGTATGTGATGTGCGGCCGCGACATGACCGAGGTCGGTCACGCCTATGCCGGCGACATCATCGTGGCGCCCAAGCTGGCGGCCGAGACGGGCGATACGCTCTCCATTACCGGTAAGGTCGAGGCTGCGGCGTTTAAGTTCCCCAACTCGCAGTACCGCATTGCCATCGAGGCCGAGAACCGTGGCGACGAAGAGAAGCTCTATACGTTTATCGAGAAGGCGTGCAAGGCTGATCCGACCATGAGCATCGATCGTGACGAGGAGACGGGCCAGACTATCATCTCCGCCGTTGGTGAGGCGCAGGTTTCGGTGCTGCTCAACCGTTTGGAGGATCGCACCAAGGTCGTGGCCAAGAGCGTGCCGATCCGCATTCCGTATCGCGAGACCATCCGCCGCACGGCGAGCGCCCAGGGTCGCCACAAGAAGCAGACCGGTGGCGCCGGTCAGTACGGCGACTGCTGGCTGCGCGTGGAGCCGCTTATTGGGCCCGACGGCACGAGCGACGGCTACGAGTTTGTGGATGAGGTCGTGGGCGGCCGCATTCCGCGCTCGCTGATCCCCGCCGTGGACAAGGGTGTCCAGGAGACCATGAAGGACGGCATCATTGCCGGCTACCCGCTCACGGGCATTCGCGTGGCTGTGTACGACGGCTCGTATCACAGCGTCGACTCCAACGAGATGGCGTTCCGCGCGGCGGCTCGCATCGGCCTGCGCAAGGCGTGCGCCGATGCCGACCCGGTGGTGCTGGAGCCCATCGAGGAAATCACGGTGACTATTCCCGAAAGCTACGCCGGCGCTGTGATGGGCGACATCTCGGCATCGCGCGGTCGCGTGACGGGCATGGAGACCGATGAGCGCGGCGACACCGTGGTCATTGCCCAGGCGCCGCTGGCAGAGCTGACGGATTATTCGACGCGCCTGCGCTCTATCACGCGCGGCACGGGTGACTTTACCATGAAGCCCGCTGGCTACGAGCAGGTTCCCTACGATGTTCAGGCCAAGCTGGTCGAGCGCTATGAGGAGGGCCGCGCCAAGTAGCGTGTGGTTTTGCCTGCAATGTGGACGCTGACGAAAAGGCCGCCCTGGGTAATCCAGGGCGGCCTTTTTTGATCCCATGGGGACGGAGGAAAACGAATCATTTTTGGGTTACGGGCGGTGCGGTCGGCACTAGTCTCCGGATGCCTGGTTGCGGCCGGTGGCGTAGTCGATCTGCACGTGCGGCTGCAGGTTGTAGCAGTACACGTGGAAGCAGAGGGTCTTGCCGTGGTCCTCGACCGATTGCGCCTCAAGGCGCACGCCGCGGCAGACAAGTTCCTCTTCGTTATACATGGGTGTGACGCGATAGAGCACGTGGTTGCCCGTCTCGCGGATGTAGCCGAGAATCTGCTCCTCAAACGGCAGCATGCCTGTCTCGTTGAGATAACGCGTGCCGGTGAGGAGATTCTTGCGGTTGGCGTTTTCGCCGCAGAGCGACCAGGCGATGAGACGGCAGCGGTTGTAGAGGCTCTGGCCCGGAATAAAGTCGTAGCGCTGCTGGCGCCATCCAGCGGGATGGATACGCGAGATATCGCCGCGCTCGCCTTGACCGAGTGATTCGGGGCCCACGCAGGCGAGCGCTTTGCGGGTGCGGCCCAGGCTGTCAAGCTTGGAGAACTTCTTAAAGCAACCCTCTTCTGTAGCGCGCTCGTATTCATCGAGCGTGAATGATGGTGTGCCGAGCGGGTGCGTGCTGTCGGCGCGCAGGGCAACGTAGGGGTTGCCGGCGTAGTCGGGAATGCTGCTGAGATAAACACCGCGGGCGCGGTTGAGGTCGGGGTTTTCGACCTCGTCGATGGGGGTGGCGGCGCTGTCCGCGGAAGCGCCGTCGCCGGTGTCGGTTGCGGCGGAATCGGAGCCATCGCCAGAGTCCTGGCCGTTTTGAGGGTCCGGGGAGCTCGCCGTTCCCGATTCGAGCCGGGCAACCAGGTCCGCCTCGTCGTCGGTGCGGCTGGGACTTTCGTTTTGTTTTTCGGCCAGAGCTGCCGCCTGTTCATCACTTTGCGGCGACAACAACTTGGGCGCTCCGTCGAGCGACCCTGTGAACAGCGCAAACCCCAGCACCACGGCGGCGCCGATGGAAAGTACTTGCTTGTAGGCGGACTTGCGCGACATTGCGGCTCCTGGATGGACGGTTGGGAATCTACCAGTCTAGCAGGAGCCGGCAGGGGCCGTTCTGTCGAACAAATACTCAAGATTTGGGATAGACGCTACTGATTCATTTGCCTCATATGGAGCTGCGGTGGTTGTGTATGTGGGGCTATTTTGCGTTTCCCCAGATAAAACCCGCCAAAATAAACCTGTCCCTTTTTGGCAGGTTAATCGGGGGACTATTTCACCGCAACTTAGGGCACGGTTAGGGAGTGTGCACCTTAAAGAGTGGTGCCCTTGATTAGAGAGGTCGCGCTCGTCTCTCTAATTGTCTCTCTAAAGAGAAAGCCAGTTAAAGAGATAACATTGGGCTATCTAACAGTGAATTCGATACATCTCTCTAAATGTCTCTCTAAAATAAGGTGCTTATCTCTCTAAAGTTAGAGAGATATACTATACTTTAGAGAGATAAATCTATCGTTTTAGAGAGACGGAATGCCAATGCTGCTGGATGAACCTCTTGGCCTTATCGTTGAGCGCCTTCGCAGGCGGGGGACTGATGACGCATCGGTAGAAGTTAAAGCCTGCACGAATAAATTGAGCGCAGACGTATGGGAGACAGTGAGCGCTTTTGCGAACACTGCGGGTGGGCTCATTATTTTGGGCCTAAACGAAGCCGAAGGATTTGTTCCTTCGGCTAACTTTGCTATCGATAGGGTGCGCGATCAGTTTGTTTCGGGTATCGGAGACGGAGGCTCAGCGGCAGTGGTGACCCATGCGCCGCGGTACGAGCTTGATCGAGGCGAGGTCGACGGGCTCCAGGTGCTTCTGGTGCGCATCTTTGAACTTGAGCTTAAAGCGAAGCCTTGCTATATCGGCGCGCGCGGCGTGCAGAACGGTAGCTACAAGCGCGTGGATGATAAAGATATCAAGATGTCACCCGCTGAGCTATATGAGCTGCAGAGTGCGTTGCTTCCGAGCGATGCAGACGGAACGGTGGTTTCGGAGGCAACGGTCGAGGATTTGGATCCAGATGTCGTGCGGTCTATTATCGCAAATCGCCGGCTGCAGACCCCGCGCGTTTTGCGCGGGGCCGATACGCTGGAAAAGCAGCTGGTCAGACTCAATATCACTACAAAGGATGGTGCCGTGAAGCTCGCGGGGCTTCTGTCGGCGGGAATTTACCCCCAGCAGTTCTATCCTAAACTGATGATCGATGTCGCCGTTCATTCCGATGTGGAAAAATCTGCACCCGGGCAACCCCGGTTTATTGACCGCCAGTTGTGCGATGGCCCGATTCCGGCTTGCATCGAAGATGCCCTTGCCGCGATTGGACGAAACTTGCGCAAAGCGACGATAGTGCAAGGCGCTGGCAGAAGGGAGGATTGGGAAGTTCCCCAGGAGGTTTTGCGCGAGGCCTTGGCAAATGCCTGCATCCATCGAGAATATTCGCCCATGTTTGTGGGGCAGGCCGTGAGTGTCGATATCTATCCAGACAGAATAGAGATCAAAAACCCTGGCGGCCTTTGGGGCGGAAAGACGGTGGACAATCTTGCAGACGGGGAATCGCGCTGCCGAAACCCAAAGCTCATGAGCCTAATGGGGGCGACGCCGTTAGAGCATGCCGAGGGGGCCGTTGCGGAAAGCCAGGGATCTGGTATCCCGGCTATGATTCGCGAGATGGAGTCTCGTTCGCTTGGCAGGCCGAAATTTATCGTTAAGGCCGATTCGTTTACGGTGCTGCTTTCCCGGCACGGGGCGGAGCTTGCTGAAAACCGCACGTGGATTCAGAACCATGTGGGCACCGAGCTGACGGATCGCGAAGAAACATTGCTCATGTTTATGCGGGAGCATGGGTGCGTATGCGATGTTCAAAAAATACGAGAGGCCCTGAAGTGGGATTCGGATGACATTCGCCTGATCTGCGGGGACCTTGTAGATAAACATGCCCTGTCAAAATGCGGCAAAGACACGTTCGAAATTATCGATAGGAACAGAGAACCGTCAGCTTCGACGGCGGATAGGATCCTGGAGGCTCTCAGCGCCGAAGTGGATATGACGGCGCGAGAAATAGCGGTTGCATCGGGGGTCAGAATTTCGTCTGTCCGTTACCATCTGCCAAAAATGGCGGATAAAGGGCTCATCGAAGTAATGGGTTCATCGACGAGTCGTAACCGCCGATATCGGAAGAAGTAGATGCAGCCGGGTCGCCTCTCTAGTGCCTCTCGAGGCCAGATGGGTGCTGGAGGGGCGATTGTCTCGCGATATTTCCCCAGATAAAACCTGCCAAAATAAACCTGTCCCTTTTTGGTAGGTCAGTTAACGCAGTCCAGGTTGAGCATATGCGAGCGAGCAGGCTCCGGGTGCGGTAAGGTGACGTGAAACAAGCGGGCGCTGACCTTTTGGTCGCGCCCGTGAAGTTGAACGTCAGATTGCCGTGCCCGGGGCCTGCGCAGCGCCGAGCAGTTACGCCGTTTGTAAAACGGCGTAACCTAAAGGTTCATGTTGCCGTGGATGTAGGGGGTGACCTCAGGGGAGATATGGTCGCAGCCCAGCTCGCGCAGCGCGGACTCGATAACGGCGGGCAGCGGGGTCTTGCCCTTGTCGTCGACGGCGGCACCGCCGAGGGTGGCAATCTTGGCGACATCTGCGGGTGCGGCCTCGATATGCATGCAGCCGCCGACCAGGCGCGCGCGTACCTGTGCCAGATCAAGATCGTGCAGGTAATCCTCGCAGGCGCGAATCAGGGAGACCTTCTCGCGCGTAAGCTCCTCGCCCGTGGGGACGCGCGTGGCAAGGCAGGCTCCCGCCGGCAGGTTCCAAACGGGATAGCCCCATGCGCGCAACAGCTCGCGCTCCTCATCCTTGGTAAAGCCGACCTCCATGAGGGGGGAGCGTACACCGAGCTCTTTTGCCGCGCGCATGCCAGGGCGGTAATCACCGCGATCGCTTGCATTGCTGCCATCGATAACGGTGGGAAAGCCTAACGACTTAGCGTGGTTGACGATAGCGGTAAAGCCGGCTCGCTTGCAGTGGTAGCAGCGGTTGGCGTCGTTGCAGGCTACTTGGGGGAGCTGTAATTGATCGACCGAAAGATTGAGTGCGGGGAGCTTAAAATGCGGCTCCTCACTGGCTTGTCCGTCAACGGATCGCTCAAATGAAGTCTGCTCGGGCGTGCCGATGAGCGGCGTGGTGAGGTGAACGAGAAGCGTGTCGGCAGGCATGATACGGGCGCAGACCGCGGCCAAAAAGCTGCTGTCGACGCCACCGGAAAAGCCGATGGCGACGCGTCCGTATGCCAAAAGCAGCTGCTCGAGCGCCGTGAGTTTGTCCTGAAGCTCCTCTGCAGGTGCGGTGGTGTTTGAAAGCATGAAACGTTCCTTACCAATATGTGCTCGGTCGAAAACTATAATCCTATCGGGCTGCTTGTCATAAGACTTCTATCTATGTAACGAAGGCACAATATGCTATATACGTTATATACAAATTTGTAAAGTGCGGTAGAGTGTCAGTAACGCAATCCGGTGAGGGGACCGATATGATCAAGGCTGTAATTTTTGACATGGACGGAACGCTGGTCGATACCGAGCGTTTGGGGATTAAGGCCTGGAAGGCGGGCGCTGCCGAGCTGGGGGTCGCGATTGATGAAGCGCTGATCCATCAGTTTATCGGCCGCACGCTGCCCGATGTCATGGACATCCTCGATAAGCATTACGGCAGCCACGAAACCACCGAGGCGGTCTATGCCCGCCACAAGGAGATTCGCGATGAGATGGTCAAGACCGAACTGGAGCTTAAGGCCGGCGCCGCCGAGTGCATAGACGAGCTGCTGGCTGCGGGCTATCACGTGGGCCTTGCGACGTCGTCGCGCCATGTCACGGCCGAGCGCAACCTTAAGATGGTCGGCCTCTTTGACAAGTTTGAAACGGTGACCTGTGGCGAGGACGTCGTGCACGGCAAGCCCGACCCCGAGATGTATCTGCTCGCCTGCGAGCGCGCGGGCTTTGCCCCCGAGGAGTGCGCCGTGGTCGAGGATTCGCGCAACGGCTGCGTCTCGGGCATTACGGCCGGCTGCCATGTCTTTGCCGTCCCCGATATCGTGCCGCTGCCGCAGGACGTGGTGGATGGCTGCGAGGCCGTGCTCGATACGCTGTTCGATCTGGCGGCGGCGGTCAAGGCCGTGCGCTAGACAATTGCGGCGTTGAAACGAGCAATTGCTTACGTTTGCGCTTAAGCAAAAGGGGCCCGGCAATGGTCGGGCCCCTTTTGCTTAAGCGGCGACTTAGCATACTCGCGGGCGTGCTATAGATACGCACCGAGGTTGATGGCCGTGGCGTCGGTCTGGCTGCTTGCCTGGGTGCTGGCGCGTTCCAGCAGGAACGGCCGCACGAGTTCTTGGCGGTTGATGTCCTCGATGGCCGTGACCGCGGTGACGGTGCGCGCGGCAGAGCTGACGTGGATATGCTTGGTCTTTGCCGGGGCCTTGTTCTCGATTTGCTCCATCAGCAGTTGGACACCCTTGCGGCCAATCTCGTAGCCCGGAGGCGCTACCGTGGTCAGTGGGACCGATCCGCTCCAAGCGAGTGGGTTGCCGTCGCATCCGGCCACGCGAACCTGCTCGGGGACGGAGATGCCTTTGTCGACCAATGCCGAGATAACGCCCGAGGCCAACACGTCGGTCAGACCGACGACAAAATCGGGGCGTTCGTTGGCGGGGCGCCCGGCAATCTGAGCGCCAATGCTGTAGCCGTCGGCTGCGGTATTCCACTCTCCGGCGTCAATGACCTCAATTTTGATATCGGGATGCAGGGCGAGGGCCTTGTGAATGCCAAGTACGCGCAGGGTGAGCTGCATAAATGCTGCTCGGCCGACGACGACAATATGATGCGCGCCGCGGGCGATGGCGAGCTCGGCGATAATGCGCCCCTGCGCCTCGTTGTCGGCCGCTACGTAGTAGCCGGGCGCGGAGCAATGGATGTCCAGGTGGACGATCGGCACGGGCATCTTGGTCATAGCGGGGTGCCAGTCGGGGGATGCCATGGGCTGAACCATGACGCCGGACATTTGCGTGCCCATAAAGTAGCGCAGGTAATGGTCCTGGAGAATATCGTCGTTATCGGCGTTGGCGATGAGTAGGTCGTAACCGTGCTTGCGGGCCTCGTTATGGGCGCCGCTGGCAATTTGGAGCGAAAAACCGTGGTCGAGACGGGGGAGCACCAAGCCAAAGGACTTGGTGGCGCCGCCCGCGAGCTGACGAGCGCTTTGGTTGGGCAGGTAGCCAAGGCGATTGATGGTCTCGTTAATGAGCTTGAGGGTCTCGGGGCGCAGCTTTTCGGGATGGTTGAGCGCGTTGGAAACCGTGCCCAACGAAACCCCGGCCTCGCGCGCGACGTCGCTGATTTTTACCTTTGCCATAGCGGCCCCTTTGATGCGTTTCAAGTACAAGCCAGATTGTAGCATCGCCCGCCTCTGAGGTGTCAAAACCTGCCAATTAGGGACAGGTTTATTTTGGCGGGTTTTATCTGGGCAAATGCTGGAGCCCAGGCCACCACAAAGGCGCCTGTCCCCATCGTGGTGGTTTGGGCATGTGTGTATCGAGTGGTATCCAAGTTGAGGTACCACTTCTGGTATATCAGCTTGCGCTTGCGTGAGTACAATACTCGAACGTTATACGTCCCGTGCGTGGACGTCTTGCAGTCACGCGAACGAAGGGATTTATCCTATGTGCGGAATTGTCGGCTACACCGGCTCTGATATTGCAAAGAACATCCTGGTCACAGGCCTTAAGCGCATGGAGTATCGCGGTTATGACTCCTCGGGCGTCGCGCTCGAGGTGGGCGAGGGCGCCGCGGCGCATCTCGACGTTATCCGCCGCGTGGGTAAGGTCGCGGGTCTGGAGAGCGAGCTTTCCAATATCGATAGCGACGCAACCTGCGGTATCGGTCACACCCGTTGGGCCACTCACGGCAAGCCTTCCGTCGTTAACGCTCATCCCCACACCAGCTGCGACGGTCGCATCGCCATCGTCCACAACGGCATCATCGAAAACTTCGCCGAGCTGCGCGAAGAGCTGGAGGGTCGCGGCCACCACTTTAAGAGCGAGACCGATACCGAGGTCTTCGCGCATCTGATCGAAGAGGCTTATGCCGAGGCGCACGACCTGATGGCCTCCGTGCGCGAGGCTTGCACCCACGTGGTCGGTGCCTATGGTTTGGCCGCCGTGTGCGCTGACGAGCCCGGCGTGATCGCCGTGGCCCGCAAGGATTCCCCGATCGTAGTCGGCGCGGGCGAAACCGGCTCCTATGTTGCTTCCGATGTCATCGCGCTCATCGACGCCACCCGCGATGTCGTGGTGCTCGAGGACGGTCAGTTTGCTAAGCTCACGCCCGCAGGCGTCGAGTACACCGACGAGGCCGGCAACGTTATCGAGCCCAAGGTCACCCACATCGACTGGGACCTGGACATGGCAGAAAAGGGCGGTTATCCCGACTTTATGCTCAAGGAGATTCACGAGCAGCCGCGCGTCGTGCGCGACACGCTGGTTGGTCGTATGACGCCGGCCGGCGAGCTCGACATCGACGAGCTGGGCCTTTCGCTCGAGGAGCTCAACGACATCGACCGCGTCTACGTGATCGCTTGCGGCACCAGCTATCACGCTGGCCTCATTGCCAAGAATCTCATTGAGGGCTGGGCTCGCATCCCCACCGAGGTGGAGGCGGCCAGCGAGTTCCGTTATCGCAACCCCATCATTACGCCGACGACGCTTGTCGTTGCCGTGTCCCAGTCGGGCGAGACGGCCGATACCCTTGCCGCCATTCGCGACGCGCGCATCAAGGGCGCCAAGGTCTTCGGCATCACCAACGTGGTGGGCAGCCCCGTGGCGCGTGAGAGCGACGGCGTCATCTACACCAAGGCCAACAAGGAGATCGCGGTCGCCTCGACCAAGAGCTTCATCGGCCAGGTTGTGAGCCTGACGCTGCTGGCCCTGCTGCTGGCGCAGGTCAAGTACCGCCTGACCACCAAACAGGCGCGCATGCTGTTCCGCGAGCTTTCCGATACTGCCGAGCAGATCCAGTGGATTTTGGACACGCAGACCGATGCCGTGCATGAGGCTGCCCTGCTGTGCAAGGATGCGCAGTCGGCGCTGTTCGTGGGCCGCGGCATGGGTGCCGCTATTTCCTACGAGGGTGCGCTCAAGCTCAAGGAGGTCAGCTACCTGCACGCCGAGGCCTACGCCGCCGGCGAGATGAAGCACGGCCCCATTGCCCTGATCGACCCGGGCTTCCCTGTCATCGCTGTGGCCACCAAGAGTGCCACCTACGACAAGACCGTGTCGAACCTTATGGAGTGCAAGGCGCGCGGTGCCAAGGTCATCGTCGTTGCCACCGAGGGCGACGAGGAGATCAACAAGATCGCCGACTGCATCATCCGCGTGCCGGCAGTCCGCGACGTGTTCAGCCCCATCACGGCGAGCGTTCCTCTGCAGCTGCTCGCACGCGAGGTCGCCATCCTGCGCGGCTGCGACGTCGACCAGCCCCGCAACCTGGCGAAAAGCGTTACCGTCGAGTAGTTGGTTCCGCCGTTCTAACAACTAAGGCCCGGCTCCGTTGCAGCGGAGCCGGGCCTTGTTGCATTTGCCCAGATAAAATCTGCCAAAATGAACCTGTCCCTTTTTGGCAGGTTAGCGGAGCTTGCTGGTCTCGAAGTACTCGGGGAACTGGTCCAGAACCTCGGTTTGGTTGCGGAACATCATGTGCAGGTGCTTGCTGACCAAAAAGCTCGCTTCGATGGGGTCGCGACCGGCGATAGCGCGGCGAATCTGCTTGTGCTCGTTCACGATGTCCTGATTGTCGAGAACCTGCGTGGCAGCGCGCAGCCAGCGGAAGCGCTCAAGGTCGGCATTGGTCTCTTCGAGCCACGACCACACGGTGCTGCGACATGCGATGCTAAAAATCATGTGATGCATGAGGTTGTCGCTCAAAAAGAAGCCGATGCGATCCTCTTCGGCCATGGCCTTTTCCTGCAGCACGATGGCGCGGTCGAGCTGCTCGATGCCAGCCGACGTGGCGCGCGCGCAGCACTCCACGATCACCTGCTTTTCCAGATGTTCGCGGATGTAACAGGCGCTCTCGGCAAGGGTGAGGTTGATGGGTGAGACGTAGGTGCCGCTCTGGGGCACGGTGCGCACCAGGCCTTCCTGCGCCAAGCGAACCAAAGCCTCGCGCACGGGCGTGCGACCCATGTCCAGGTCATCGCAAAGTTGCTTGACGCCCAGCTTTTCGCCCGGCTTGTAGTCCAGATAGACGATTTTGCGTCGAATGGTGTGGTAGGACTGGTCCTGTAGGCTCGTTTCCTGCTCGCCGACGTGCATCGATTCTTCCATAGCGCCTCGCAACTGTTCTATCAAACTCATATGTCAGTTGTTAATTATGCCGCGAATCAGCTCTCCGCGGTGGGTAATTCGGCTGTTGCCCGAGAACTATTGCGGCATCTTAGTCTGTATTTGCGCAGAGCTGTGCTCAATGTTGCCGTATCATAAGCCGTCGCAAACGTGAAATAGAAAGAAGGAATCCCATATGCAACTGGCGAATATCGTACGCGAGCGCTGGAAGGGCGTCTTGTTCTGCCTGATCATCGCCATCCCCGCGACGTTGCTCGGCAAACAGGTTGAGGTGGTCGGCGGGCCGGTGTTTGCCATCCTCTTTGGCATGGTCCTGGCGCTCGTCTTTCCCAAAAATCGTCGCGAACAGCTCGCCGCCGGTGTCACCTATACGTCTAAAAAAGTCTTGCAGTACGCGGTAATCCTGCTTGGCTTTGGCATGAACCTCTCGCAGATTCTGTCCAAAGGCGCTCAGTCGCTACCGATTATCGTGGCGACGATCTCGACCTCGCTTGTCATCGCCTTCGTGCTCTGCCGCGTTATGAACGTGCCGGGCAAGATCGCGACGCTCGTGGGTGTGGGTTCATCGATTTGCGGCGGTTCTGCCATCGCCGCGACCGCGCCCGTCATCGATGCCGACGATCGCGAGATTGCCCAGGCTATTTCGGTCATCTTCCTGTTTAACGTTATCGCGGCGCTCGTGTTTCCGACGCTCGGCGGCATGCTCGGGCTGACCAACGAGGGCTTTGGCCTGTTTGCCGGCACCGCCATCAACGACACCTCGTCGGTAACGGCTGCGGCGAGCGCCTGGGACAGCATGCATCCCGGCGCCAATGTGCTCGAAAGCGCCACAGTGGTCAAGCTCACCAGGACGCTGGCCATTATTCCCATTACGTTGGTTCTCGCATGCTGGCAGATGCATCTGGCGCGCAAGGCCGGCGGCGACGCCAAAAGCACGTTCTCGCTTAAACGCGCGTTTCCCATGTTCGTGCTGTTCTTTGTGCTGGCGAGTGTAATTACCACGGTGCTTCAGCTTCCTGCATCCATTACGGCGCCCATCAAGGAGCTGTCGAAGTTCTTTATCGTGATGGCCATGGCGGCTATTGGTTTTAATACCGATATCGTCGAGCTGGTCAAAAAGGGCGGCAAGCCCATCGCCCTGGGCTTTTGCTGCTGGATTGGCATTGCGTGCATGAGTTTGGGAATGCAGCACGTGCTGGGAATCTGGTAGAGAAGTAGCTTATTTGCGCGCTGCGTGCTGGCGAGCACATGTCCGCGGTGGAGCGATAGGAGCTCTTGCGGGTATGGCTTGTCCGCAGGTTTATAGGTCCCGAAGAGCTCTTATCGCCCCGCCAGGATGGCGATGCGGGGCAACTCATATACTCGCAGGACGGCGGCTTCTGCCCTATAGTGTTTGGTGAGCAATATCGTTCAATTTTGAAACACTCGGTCGTGTGACCATCGGCGGTCGCACGGCACCGAGGACAGGGGCAAATCATGGATAGCGATGTCAAGCTGAATATCTTGATCGACGCCCTGGCTGCTGCCGGGGCGTCGGCATTAGCAATCGATGCGCGCGGGGACGTCGCGATCTCGACCATGGATGACGCGGTACTTGAACGGGATGTCGCGGCTTTTGTCGTCGAGCGCCTCGACCGTATAGGAGACGGCGCACGTCTGGTTATGGGACGTGCGGGTGCGCGCCTGAGCCTGACCGTTCGCCCCGCTGACAAAGAGAGCGTAAGCCTCTGGGTCGTCGTGGTCCGCGAGGTGCGCGGTGCCGCGGCGCATGCGGGCATCGAGTGGCTCAACGCCGACGAAGTTGAGGCCCGCTACGAATCGAGCGCGTACGGCATCGTCGAGGGTGCCGCTGCGGTGGCTGCGCCGGTCGCCGAGAGCTATGCGCGCGGCGTGCCCCTTATGCTCGAGGGCGAGCTGGGCGCGGGCCAGGTCGAGATCGCCAAGCGCCTCTATCTGGACGGTCCTTTTGCCGGTCAGCCCTTTGTTTCCGTTGCGCTCGATGAGCTCACCGAGCGCGGTTGGCGCCATGTGCTCAAAAGCGCCGAATCGCCGTTGTTCCAAACAGGGCTGACCCTTTGCATTGAGGGCTGGAACGCGGTTGGCCCCCAGCGCCTCCGCGAGCTGGTCTCCACGATGGCCGACACCGCGTTGGCGACGCGCTGCCATGTGGTGCTGACGGCGAATGACATGCCGGGCGGCAGCGAAAGTGATCAAGCCGCCTTTGTGACCGAGCGCTTCGCCTGTGCGGTGAGCGTGGCGCCGGCAATCGCCGAGCAGGGAGCCGCGTCGACAAAGGTTGCGCGCTATCTGGAATATCTCGCTGATGCGTTTGGAACGGCAGCGCCCACGCTGTCCGCCGCGGCGGCGAAGATGCTCGATGCTTACCGCTGGCCGCGCAACTATCTGCAGCTTCGCGAGGTCTCGGAACGACTGTATATATTGGTGGGGGCAGGCACGGTGGATCGCACCGTGGCAGAGGAGGTTCTCGCCCAAGAGGACGTGATTAAGACCGCAACCTTTGGCGCCCCCACGCTCGACAGCGATCTGTATATCCTGCGACCCCTGGCCGATACCGAACGAGATATCGCGCACCTGGTCGTAGACCATCTCCATGGCAACCGAACCCGTGCGGCGGAGGTGCTGGGCATAAGCCGCACAACGCTGTGGCGCTTGCTGAAGGACGGTGACCGTTGAGCGAGGCGCCCGTGACCGCGCGCGATGCGTGTGCTACAGTCCAAAGCGTTATTGTTTCGATTTGGTTACGGCGTGCGGGGGCGTATGGCTGAGACTACAAAACCGAGCCGCAGAAGGCGGAGTGCCGCGCCGGTTAACCGACGCACAACATCGGTGACGTGGGGCAAGCATGCCTCTGGGTTTGACGGCTCGTTCAAGCGCACTAAATATGGTTATCCTTCGGCAAGCGCCCGCTTGGCCATGCAGGCCGAGTCGTCGCTGTGGGGTCGCAAACGCGTGGTGGGCTCCAAGCTCAAGCACGACGGCACGCTCGGCTACATCAGCCGCGGGGCAGCCCGCCGCAGCGGACTCAATCCGGCTGGCTGGCATCGTTATGTTCCGATCGCGGTCGTCGTTGCAGTGATTGTCATCGCGCTCGCAGCGCTTGGCTACGCCGGCGGCGGCGCCAACTTGGACGCAGTGTTTAAATCGCCCGAGCTCGCGCATGCAGGCACAGAAGTTGTCGAGGGCGCGCAGACTCAGACGGGCGTGGCGCCCCAGCGCGGCATTGTTGCGGCAGCCACCACCATCGCCGATGCTCAAAAGGACGAGAGCGAACATGGCAACGATACCGAAGCGACTCAGGAGAACGAAGCCGCATCGAACCAGACATAAAGATAAGTTGCGGTGGAATACGGACTAAATGGGCTCATATAGAGCCAAAACAGTCCGTATTTCACCGCAACTGCATAGGGCCGGCAGAAGGGGACGTTCCTGGGTTACCCTACGTACACCACGTTGTTACGGCGTGGTTTTGCCTCGGGAAGCACATCCTCGGCATAGCCCAGGATGCAATGACCGACGCCGCGTAGGCTGCCGTCGGCGGGCAGGCCCCAGCTGGCCAGCAGCTCCAGGCCCTCGGGTGAATCGAAGACCTCGTGTGCGCGGTGGATCCAGCACGAATCGACGCCCAGCGCATAAGCGGCGTTGAGCAGATTGCCCATGGCGAGCGATCCGTCTTCCAGATGCGTGGGCACGCTGCGGTCGACCAGCACCACGACAACGGCCTTGGCGCCGTAGAAGGGGTCGCCATCGCTGCCCATAATTTGCGCGTTGAGCTGCGAGAGCCGTTCGACGGTCGCTGGATCGGTAACGGCGACAAAGGTCACCGGCTGGCGGCCCATGCCACTCGGTGCATACTGGCCGGCTTCGATAATACGTGCGAGCTTTTCGGCCTCGACGGGACGATCGCTGTATTTGCGGCAGCTGCGGCGGTGGATGAGCGCTTCGATGGTCTCCATGGGTCCTCCTGACGTTGATTTTAGATGCCTCGTTCTTACCCGCCGAGCCAAAACTGTAATCGCGCGCGAAACCTCAAATAACGCTAGCTACCAATTGGAAAAGTAGGTTTGCATAAAATCGCAGACAAAATGTGAGAAGCGGGTGAGCTGGTCAAACGTTTTATCCCGTCTACCCTGCGGTTTTTTACCACTTGCCTAAATGATGCGCGCATAAGCTCTGATAAAGGTTTTACTAAAGGAGCACCAACGTTTATCAACGCGCCATGGTGGCGCCGGGCCAGGAGGTAACATCATGTTCCAGGCTGGAGATGTCGTCGAGACCGACTTCGAAGGATTTCTGAAGCTGCTGCGTTCCAAGACGCGCGCTTTCGTGTCGATTAACGATCACGAGTACTACATCACGCACACCGATGGCTATTGGCGTGTCCAGGATTGCGAGGCCCTCAACGATAAGGGCCACTTTACTGACTGCTCCGAGCTGGTCAACACGGTCTGCGAGGTCGTCGAACTGCCGTGGATCTGCGGCAAGAGCCTGCACGACAGCTTCTCGGGCGCCACGGTCTACGAGGCCGTCGCTGCTTAACAGCCAACACTCGATATTCTCTCGCAACCGCCGGCGCCGCCCCCGCGCCGGCGGTCTTTTTTGTCGATATGCTTATGTAGAGCCGACCATAGACAACGAGCTTATTGACGATAGTCAAAACTCGGACTAATGTAGAGATATTAATTGGTCAAAACTCGGACTATCGAATGGTGGGAGAGATGAATAGTGCAGTTAGCCCGGTCGATTTCGACCGGATGCTCAACGGGCTTGATCGTATCTATTCGGAGTTCGCGCGCACTTGCGGTCTTTCGGACTGCGCCTACTGGATGCTCGTCGACACGAGTGCAGCGGGCGGAAGCGTTGCCGTGAGTCGGCTGACGAGTGAATGGTTCTACAGCAAACAGACCATCAATTCGGCGATTAAGACGCTTAGGGCGCGAGGGCTTGCGACGTTGGAGTTTGCCGAAGGCAGTCGTAAGAATAAAGTTGTGCGACTGACCGAAGAAGGCGTGCGGTTTGCCAAGCACTACGCGTTGCCGGCGCAAAAAGCCGAGCAACAGGCATTCGAGGCGCTCGAGCCGTGGGAACAGCGCGAGATCATGCGCTTGGTCGGTAAGTTCTCCCACGTTCTGAACGAAGAGTGCGAGGCATTTAAACGGCAAGTGGTCGCCGAGAACGAGGCTGACGATAAGGGCGAGGGGGACACATGCGACTCTTAATGAGGTTTATGAGGCCGTACCGCGGTCTGATTGCGGTGACGCTGTTTGCGGTGCTGATAGATAACGTCGGTACGCTGTTGGTTCCCACGATGCTGGCGAATATGGTCAACACCGGTATTACCACGGGCGATGTCGACTATATTTTACGCAACGGCCTGTACATGCTTATCGCGACCGGCATGGCCAGCGGCGGCACGGTGCTGGGCTGCTATCTTTCGGCGCGCCTGGCCGCCAACGTGGCCTGCGATATCCGCAATGCCGTGTACGACAAGTCGCTCGAGCTGTCCGCCAGCGACTTTGAGCGCTTTGGCACGGGTTCGATGATCACGCGCTCGCTCAACGACATCAACGTGATTCAGCAAGCTGTCCTTCAGACGATTCAGTTGGTGCTGCCGGTGCCGTTCTTGGCCGTGGCAGGCATCATTTTTGCTTGGTTCATCGATCCCGCCATGGGCACGCTGCTGGGCGTGGTGGTTGCGATCGTGCTGGTGGCGGCGGTCTTTACGGTGGCTAACGCCGCGCCGATCTTTATGCGCCTGCAGAGCTTTATCGACCGCATGAACGTGGTGCTGCGCGAGAACATCGTGGGCGTGCGCGTCATCCGCGCATTTAACAAGGAGCGCCACGAGGAGCGGCGCCTGGACGAGGTGTTTAGCGATTACGCGGCCAACGCCATCAAGGTCAACCACCTGTTTGTGGGTCTCGACAGCTCCAGCTTCTTTTTGATGAACATCGCCGAGGTGGCGGTGCTGTGGGTGGGCGGCAACCGCGTGGGCGTCCACGCCATGCAAATCGGCAGCATCTCGGCCGTGCTGGAGTACGCGATCTTGATCCTGTTCTTTGTGATGATGGCGCAGATGGTGATTCTGACGCTTCCGCGCGCCGCGGCGTGCCTCAACCGCGCGCAACAGGTGCTCGAAATCGAGCCGAGCATCGTGGACGGCAAGGCAACGCTGGGCGACGGGGCGCCTGAGTCCGCAGATGGTGCCGACGCGGTTGCCGTGTTCGACCATATGTCGTTCCGTTTTGACGATGCCGACGAGGACACCCTGTGCGACCTGAGCTTTGCCTGTCGCCGTGGCCAGACCACGGCGATTGTAGGCTCAACGGGCTCGGGCAAGTCAACGGTGGCCAAGCTCTTGTTGCGTTTCCACGATGCCACGAAGGGCGCCATTCGCCTGAATGGCATCGATCTGCGCGACCTTTCGCAAGGTGAGATTCGCGGGCATATCGCTTACGTGCCGCAGAAGGCGTGGCTGTTCTCGGGTACGGTGGCGAGCAACCTGCGCTTTGGCAACGAGGGCGCGACCGAGGCTGACATGCTCCATGCGCTGGAGGTTGCCCAGAGCACCTTTGTGCTCGATCAGCCCCAGGGGCTCGATACTCCGGTATCCCAGGGCGGCACGAACTTCTCGGGCGGTCAGCGCCAGCGCCTGGCGATCGCCCGCGCACTCATGAAGCATGCCGATCTATATATCTTCGATGACAGTTTTTCGGCCCTGGACTTTAAGACCGATGCCGCCCTGCGCCATGCGCTGCAGGACGAGACGCGCGATGCCGCGGTGCTCATCATCGCGCAACGTATCTCGACTATTTTGCATGCCGATCAGATCGTGGTGCTCAAAGACGGCGAGATCGTGGGCCTAGGCACGCACGACGAGCTCATGGAAACCTGCGAGGTGTACCGCGCTATCGCGGAATCGCAGATGAAGGGAGGTGAGTAGCATGACCGAGGAGCTCAAGAAGCAGGCCATCGCCGAGGATGCCGCGGTTGCAGAGACAGTTGAGGAGACGGGCGCCACACCCGGCCTGGACGAAGCCGCCAAGGCGGCGGAGCGCGAGGCTCGCCGCCAGGCACTCTACGAGGAAAACGAGCGCGCCGAGGACGAGCGCGCCCGCGCCGAGGCGGAACGCATGCGCGACGTTGACGACGAGGACGAGGACGAGACGCGCCGCGACACCTGGGCGACGGTGCGCCGCCTGTGGAGCGAAGCCGCCGGCGACCATTGGCGCTTCTATATCGTGTTCGCGAGCATCGTGTTCTATGTCATCTTTAACACCGCGGCGCCGGCTTACAGCGCCCGCGTGATCGATGAGCTGTGGGGGCACATGAAGCTGGCGTTTGCCAACAACACTACCTTCAGCATTACCTGGGAGAATTGCGGCAGGACCATCTTCATCTACTTTATGATCTGGACCGCCGCCGCCTCGTTCTACGCACTCCAGAGCTTTTTGATGTCGAGCGTTGCCGAGCGCCTCAACCTGCGCCTACGCAACCGCATCGCACAAAAGCTCAACCGTCTGCCGCTTGCCTACTTTGACGCGCATCGTCCCGGCGAGGTCGTCAGCCGTGCGACCAACGACTTGGACAAGATGTCCGAGAGCATGCAGCGCGGCTTGCTGCAGCTTCTGGTGTCAATCGGTACCGTGGTGGGCGCCGTGAGCGTGATGTTCGTGTTTAGTGTGCCGCTCACGCTTGTATTTTTGTTCTTTACGGCGCTTTCGCTGCTGGTGACGAAGGTCGTTTCGCGCCGCACGCACGATGTGACGGGCGAGCGCCAGGAGTGGGTGTCCAAGATTACGAGCGCGGTCGAGGAAGGCTACTCGGGCCGTCTGGTAATCCGTGCGTTTAACCGCGAGCGCCAGAGCTCTGCCGAGGTGCACGAGGCTTCGAAGGAGCTGGCGCGCGTGAGCACCAAGGCCGACTTTATGATTAACGCCGTCGGTCCCGCAGTGCGCTTTATCGGCCGCTTGGCGCAAATCGTGATTGCGCTTGTGGGCTGCAGTATGTTGGTTGCCGGGCATATGACCGTCGGCGTGTTCCAGGCGTTCTTCCAGTTTATCTACGAGGCATCCGAGCCCATGACGCAGCTGTCGTTTACCTTTAACTCGCTGCAGAGCGCGCTGGCGAGCGCCGAGCGCGTGTTCGACCTGCTCGACGAGCCCGAGATGGAAGCCGATCCGTTGCCGGCGGCCGCCGCCAAGCTGCCGGGCAAGGTGGAGGGCCGTGTTGCCTTTGAACACGTGCGTTTTGGCTATGCGCCCGACAAGCCGCTCATGCGCGACGTGTCGTTTGCCGCCGAGCCGGGCCAAAAGATCGCGGTGGTGGGAACCACGGGCGCGGGCAAGACCACGCTCATCAATCTGCTCATGCGCTTCTACGAGATCGACGGTGGTCGCATTACCCTTGACGGTGTGGACACGAGCCGCATGGATCGCGGCGAGCTGCGCCAGCAGTTTGGCATGGTGTTGCAGGACGCCTGGCTGTTCGATGGCACCATTGCCGAGAACATCGCCTACGGCTGTCCCGAGGCAACGCGTGAGGAGATTGTCGCGGCCGCACGTGCCGCTCAGGTCGACTTCTTTGTGCACACTATGCCGCAGGGCTACGACACGCGTGTGGCTAACGATGCCGAGAGCATCAGCCAAGGCCAACGTCAGCTGCTGACCATCGCGCGCGTGCTGCTCAACAACCCGGCGATCCTCATCCTGGACGAGGCGACGTCGAGCGTGGACACGCGCACCGAGCTCGCCATCGGCCGTGCTATGGATGCGCTCATGCGCGGGCGCACGAGCTTTGTGATCGCGCATCGCTTGTCGACGATCGTGGATGCCGACCTGATCCTGGTTATGGACCACGGCAACATTATCGAGCAGGGTACGCACAAGGAGCTGCTGGCTGCCGAGGGCGCCTATGCCGACCTCTACCTAAGCCAGTTCGCATAAGGTGACATGGGGGGCAGTCCCGCATGTCACATCGAAAAGAAGGCGTGCCGGGGGCGGATTCCCCGGCGCGCCTTTTGTGTTGGCGTTCATGCTGTGGCGGTTGTCCGCGGCCCTAGCGTTCGTCCACGAGCTTGGCGACGAGGGCTTTGAGCTCGGCCACCTCTTGCTCGAGTTCTTTGACGCGACGGGCGTTTTCGGTGATGCCCTGACGGTTGAGGGCGCTCTGCTCGGCGGCATCGTCGGGCATGTACTCGCGATGCTGCTTGGCGTCGAAGCTCTCCTCGAACACGCGGCAGCCGTTGCGCTTGATGATGCGCCCGGGCACGCCCACGACGGTGCAGTTGTCGGGCACGTCCTTGACGACGACCGAGTTGCCGCCGATTTTGACGTTGTTGCCAATGTGGATGTTGCCAAGCACCTTGGCGCCCGTGCCCACCGTGACATTGTTGCCCAGGGTGGGGTGACGCTTGCCGGTCTCGTTGCCGGTGCCGCCGAGCGTGACGCCCTGGTAGAGCACACAGTTGTCGCCCACGATGGCAGTCTCGCCAATAACGACGCCCATGGCGTGGTCGATAAAGAAGTGCTTGCCGATCTGCGCGGCGGGATGAATCTCAACACCAGTGATATGGCGGGTTAACTGCGAGAGCACACGGGCGAGTGAGCGATGACCGTGCTCCCACAGCCAGTGCTCGGGCACGTGGTTCCACTTGGCGTGCAGGCCAGGATAGGAAAGGAAGATGACCAGGCCGTTTTGCGCGGCAGGGTCCTGCGCCTGGACGGTCTTGATGTCCTCGCGAATGGTATTGATAAAGCTCACCGGCCGCCCTCCCTTAGCGCCGTGACAATGCGATTCAATAAAGTATAGCGATTCGCTAGGGATTAGGAAGGGCGATCTTGCTTCGCTTTGGGCGACAAGTGTCAGTTATGCAAACTTGCTGGTAATGAAGTAAGACTTTTGAGGGGTTTGGCCCGTGCTCGCGCCGCAACCGTATACTGGTCAACTTGGACGTGTCCGCGCCCACAACTGAGAGGTTTTACTTCATGGGTTTCATCAATTTTATCGCCGAGCTGCTTAAGGACCCGCGCACCGCGATCGCCAGCTGGATCGCCGCCGGCCCGCTTATGGCCTACGGCTGCGTGTTCCTAATCATCTTTATCGAGACGGGCGTGGTGTTCTTCCCGTTCCTTCCCGGCGACTCGCTGCTGTTTGCTTCGGGCTTCTTTGCCCACAACGGCGGCTTTAACATCGTGGCGCTTCTGGCCACCGCATGGGCCGCAGCCATCCTGGGCGATCAGTGCAACTTTATGATCGGCCACTTCTTTGGCCGCAAGATCATCGCCTCGGGCAAGGTAAAGGCCATGACGCCCGAGCGCATCAAAAAGTCCGAGGATTTCCTGGATAAGTGGGGCCATCTGGCCATCTTCCTCGGTCGCTTCTTCCCGTTCATCCGCACCTTTGTGCCTTTTATCGCCGGCATGGGCGGCATGCACTGGCGCAACTTTGTCATCTTTAACGTGCTGGGTGGAATTACCTGGTCAACGGTCTTTACGCTGCTGGGTTACTTCTTTGGTGGCATTCCGTTTGTGCAGGAGCACTTTGAGCTGCTGATTATCGGCATCGTCGCCGTGTCGATCATCCCGACCGTGGTCGGCCTGGTTAAGGCTAAGCTCGGTAAAAAGAACGCCTAGTCCGAGTTTGTTTTCGGACGTTAATTCCAAGGCCCGTCATCGGATTCGATGGCGGGCCTTTTGTGTTGAAGGCAAATGAAAATACTTTACTTAGTTAAAGAAAAACGTTTTATCCAAGGCGTGCGGGGAGTACAATCACCTGCATGCGAATCGACGTGCCATCGGCTTCGATGCTGCCCGCGTGTCCTGCCCGGCTCTACGCTTCCGGGTATGCGACGTTGCGACGCGGCCGGCTTCGGTCCTTGCGTGCGGGTTCGCGAGTATGCAACCGTGTATGTAAGGAGCGACATATGACTGTCGAGAAGAAGGATATCGATTGGGGTAGCCTCGGCTTTGGCTACATGAAGACCGATTACAGCTACGAGGCCCATTGGAAGGATGGCGAGTGGGACGAGGGCGGCCTGACCACCGACCACACCCTGCATGTCTCCGAGTGCGGTGGCATCTTCCATTACTGCCAGGAGGTCTTTGAGGGCCTGAAGGCCTACACCGCCGAGGACGGCAGCATTGTCTGCTTCCGTCCCGACATGAACGCCGAGCGTATGTATAACTCCGCGCAGCGCCTCGAGATGCCCCCGTTCCCCAAGGACAAGTTTGTCGAGGCCGTCAAGCAGGTCGTCTCTGCCAACGCGGCCTGGGTTCCGCCTTTTGGCTCCGGTGCAACCCTGTACGTGCGTCCGTTTATGATCGGCTCCGGTGACGTGATTGGCGTGGCTCCCGCTCCTGAGTACACGTTCCGCATTCTCGTGACCCCGGTCGGTCCGTACTTTAAGGGTGGCCTCAAGCCTGTCAAGCTGCGCGTTTCCGAGTACGACCGCGCCGCACCGCACGGCACCGGCAACATCAAGGCCGGTCTCAACTACGCCATGTCCCTGAAGCCCACGATGGAGGCTCACCGCGAGGGCTATGCCGAGAACCTGTATCTCGACTCCGAGTCCCGCACCTATGTCGAGGAGACCGGTGGTGCCAACGTCCTGTTCGTAAAGGAGGACGGCACGCTTGTCGTCCCGCAGTCGCACACCGACTCCATTCTTCCCTCCATCACCCGTCGTTCGCTCGTTCAGGTCGCTGAGGACCTGGGCATGACCGTCGACCAGCGTCCCGTCGAGTGGGCCGAGGTCAAGGCCGGCACCTTTGTGGAGTGCGGCCTGTGCGGTACCGCTGCCGTCATCTCCCCGGTCGGCGAGATCGACAACAAGGTCTACGGTGCCGACGAGACTGTGACCTTCCCGGCTGGCTACACCGAGATCGGTCCTGTGATGAAGAAGCTCCGCGAGACCCTGACGGGCATCCAGTCTGGTGCTGTTGAGGATAAGCACAACTGGGTTTACACCGTCGCGTAAGCTGTCTTGTATGTCCGGTCCGAGGGCGACCTTCCTTTCCGGCGCGTCCTCGGACATGAAAGAACCCCCGCTGCGCACTACGTGCGGCGGGGGTTCTTTCGTCCTGCGGAGTGCGCCGGAAAGGAAGGTCGCCCTCGGACCTGCGTTACCTCGGCGCTGCCGTTACGGGCAATATAGATCTGAATAAAGATGGTGCGCGGCCTATTGGCCGCGCTTTTGTTTTGGTTCGCGCCATGTGGGGGTGATGGCGACGTGCATTTTTGCGAGTATTCTGCAATCGAAGGCCCCTGCATACTGACCTCGGGCGAAAAAATCGGGATTTCTCGATGTTTTCTACGAATGATGGGCGGGGTTATGGGCTGACAGCGTTTGATTTGCGGGGATATTCGCGGTCTTTGGCATTTATCGTGGCGTCCGAAGCTCCTGGTTATGCTGAATACTCCCAAAAATGCACGGCGCCTTGAGGGGGACCTTCGCGACAAAGGAAACCGCCCCGTCGAAATATGCATTTGACGGGGCGGTTTATGCATATACCCGATTAAGGATACGCTGCGGATCTGTTAGAACTTGACGGTCGGTGCCTGGCGGGCGGCTTCGGCGGCCTCGAAGCCCTGGCGCTCCTTAAATTGGAAGATGCCGGCAAAGATGACGGCCGGGAAGGTCTGGATGGCGTTGTTGTAGCTAAGCACGCAGTCGTTGTAGCTCTGGCGTGCGTAGCTCACCTTGTTCTCGGTGTCTTCGAGCGTGGCTTGGAGCTGCGTAAAGTTG